>JBCCEX010000143.1:0-3814 GCA_039030035.1 Myxococcota bacterium | reverse complement strand
GGCCAGCCTCTTTGTATTGGAATTGATCGAACCAGCTTTCGGAGTGTTCGCGAAAAAAGCGCTGGAAGGCCGACAGCAGTTCGTGCATGTCTAGCGGTTGGCCTGGATTACCCAATGAAGGTGTTTTGTTGGCCAACCGCTGCTGCCAATCATCCATTAAAAACCGAGGGATAATCTCTCGATAGATGGGGTTGGCAATGATCGCAGCGCCATCTTTGCGACGGCACACCAAACCAAGATCAATACAGTACTCAACATCTTGCCAGCGCATGGCCAGATCTTGAGAACTGACAATCGAGCCAATTACTCGATGCACCCGCTCTTGTTGCAATTTAGCCATTAATTGATCCAGATGCGTTTCGCGCCGCTGAATCATGCGCTCTTTGCTCAACTCAATATCTTGCAACGTAATGGTTTTGCTACGGTCGCGGCCTGCTTTGTCGCGAAAACAGGCATCATAAGCCAACGCATTAACCAACCACGGCTGCCCCTGTGTGAGTGCAAACACCTGCTTGTACACGCCATCGGCAAACTGCTGCCCCGTTTGCTGCGTATGCTGTGCGTACAAAGTAGCAATGTCATCTAACGAAAAATCTCCCAGCCGCAACGAATCGGATTTAATGTTAAACGGACTCGGCCCCGGGCCGCTGCTTTTGCTTTTGTCTAGCTGCATATCGTAGTCGCGTATATCGCGCATGCCACACAGCACCACTGTTTGTGGAAACGGCGTATCGATGCGGTCGCAATAACCATTGCGCAGCTGCTGTAGCACCGACAGCAGTGTAATATCTGCCAGCGAATCGATTTCGTCAATGAGCAACACAATGGGCTTGCTGCTGTGGCGACACCACTTTTGCAGCGTGCCCATGAGCACCCCTTCGGCAAACTCGTTGTCGAATATAGTTGGCCAGTTGTCGCGCACCCAGGTATCACCCAAAGCCGCCTCGGCACGGCGGGCTAGCTCTACCATAATCGCCTGCAAGCCGCGGTCGATATCTGCACCCGCTGTGCGTGCTCGCTCAACTGAGATGTACAAGCAGGTATGCTCTCCTTGTTGATTGAGGTAGTCGGCCAGGGCGCGCAGACAGGTTGTTTTGCCGGTTTGGCGCGGGGCATGCACAACAAAATATTTCTCCTGGTCAATCAAAGAGAGCACTTCGGGCAAATCCCAACGTGATAGAGGATCGAGCACATAATGCTTTGCAGCCTTTAATGGGCCGGCTGTATTAAAAAAGCGTTGCATATTTTTCACCATACCACGCGCCAGCGCCGGCACACAACGCACGGCCTAGGGCAATCATTACCGTGGTTTGCAGCAGCACGGCACGGCTCTGTCATGCTCAATGCACTGTTAAGCTATGTGATCGCCCATGAAAATGTCAACGTTTATTGTTTTCTGTCTCATTCAATGTTATGCCCCCTTGTTGTTTTGGTATGCTGCCTAAACAACAACCAGGGGGACATTTCTAATGAACTCACTAGGGGGAGATGACTAAAGAACGCTGACAGGATCGCCCATGGAAAAGTAGGCGATACATATGATAAAATAGAAAAAGAGGGTGTGTTGCACGGCAAGCTGAAGGAGATTTATATGATTATTGCACAGGCGTTACAACAAGAAGGAGGACAGCTCGATTCATACAGCTTTATGTATGCAGGCGCTGCAAACCTTGCTGTAGGTGCGATCTTTGTTTGACTGCAGAAATAGGGGTATATTAGAAACATGTTGCCACTCAAAAGCAACACGGCAACAAAGAGGGTTATTGAGCTATGCGATCACAAGCATTTGATTTAGAGCAATTGTATCGGTCTACAGAGGATAACTGCCTGTACAACGCTGTACACGAGGGTATTGTGGAGCGCATACATGAACAGCAGGTGTGGATAAAGGTACCTGCTTTGGAGTCGCAAAACGTATGTAGCGGTCAAGTTGCGCAGCAGGAGTGGGCAGATGAACCGCCGCAGGTGGGTCAGCGGGTGCAAATTTATGTGGGAGAGCCACCAACACATACATCTAGCGAGCAGCCGGAGCCACTTAAGCTATCTGTTTGGCGGGCACGCTTGTTGACAGATATGCAAACAATGCTACAGGCCAAAAAGCAAGAGAGCTTTGTGCCGGGCTGTGTGGTTGGCCCTATTAAAGGCGGCTACAGTGTTGCATTGCTGGCAGACGGCGCACAGCAAGCCGAGCAGGTGCAGGGGTATCGTGCCTTTTTGCCGCAAAGTTTTGCCGGTTTGCGCGCAGGACAGCAGCTGGATCCACTGCGCGTTGAGCAGTTTTTGATCAAGCATTTGCAGTTACCTGCTGGTAGTATTGTGGTGAGTTTGCAAGAGAGCCTGCAGCAAAAACGGCAGCAGCAGCAGCAAGAGGGTTTTGCACGACTCAAGGTGGGTGATGTTGTCGAGGGCAAGCTGCAACGGGTGATGCCTTACGGTGTTTTTGTTGATTTAGATGGAGCATCAGCTTTGCTGCGCAACGTAGACATGGCTTGGTATCGACGAGCGCGCGCCGATGAGCTGCCACGCACAGGCGAACCGATTCGTGTGCGTGTAACACAGATGAACCCACAGACCCATAAAATTTATGTCAGCCGCAAACATCTTGTGCCCGATCCCTGGAAAGAGGATCTGCAGCAACGTTATGGTCATGGTGAGCAGGTAGAGGGCAGGGTGGTCGCCTTGACGGAATTTGGTGCCTTTGTACAGCTACAAGAGGGGCTTGAGGGTTTGGTACATAACAGTGAACTGTCGTGGATTCCTGTTAAACACCCTTCGCAATGTGTGCAGGTGGGGCAAACCGTACAGGTGCGTGTTCTTGCTATTGACCTCAAAAACCGCCGCATCTCTTTGTCGATGAAAGCACTGCAAAAAAGCCCCGCCGAGGTTGTTGCGCAACAGGTGGCCCAAAAAGAGACGCTAACCGCTCGCGTGATGAAGCTGGAGAATTTTGGCGTCTTTTTGCAACTAGACCAAGGTGTGCATGGCTTTATGCATGTGAGTGAGCTCTCTTGGACCAAGCGCGTGCAGCACCCCAAAGAGCTGCTGCAAGAGGGGCAGCAAATTCAGGTTACTGTGTTAGATGTAGATGCCAGGCGTCAGCGTGTAACCTGCTCTATGAAACGCACCAAACCCGATCCATGGAAAAAGTGGAAAAAGATCTATGGCAACGGCACACACCACAAAGTTCGGGTGTTGCAGGTCTCCAATCGTGGTTTGCTGTGCACGCTGCAAGATGATCTCACAGGATTTTGTCCATCTAAAGAGTTGTCAAACTCTGCAGATGGCGCAAAGGCAAACTCCATTAAAGTAGGCGATGAAATCGATGTTGCTGTCTTGTCTTGCGACTCCTCTCGCTGCCAAATTATGCTAAGCATGCGTCAACGGGTTGTTCAACAAACACGACGCGATTATGAAGACTACCTTAAGCGCCAAAAAGAGAAGGGCAGCGACCGCATTACATTAGGCAGCGTGCTGCAGGCTACCCAAAAAAAGTAGTGTAAGCAGATGTACACCGGCCACCTATCGCAATGCACAAGCAGGGCCGTCGTCTGATGTTATGGCTGTTTTTTTAATCTTAAATTTTGTCTCCACCTCAGCTCGAGATGTAAGAGTCAGCATTGTATGAAGTAGACAACCACCTCAAAAAGCGCTTTTTCATACAAAGCCTCTCATGAGATCATGATCGCACCGACGCGATCACATGAATAGATATAAGCTGGCATTATGATGTAACATAGTGGGTATGAGCAACACCGTGCAACACAACCCCATTGTCAATCCAAGCGGTAAGGTGCCGGTGGGGATATCTGACTTT
>JBCCEX010000142.1:0-3857 GCA_039030035.1 Myxococcota bacterium | reverse complement strand
TTTCAATGCTGCATGGGCGGGAATAGCTAAACGGTGGTGGTATGGCTGTTGCGTGTCTAGCACTATATGGCTACCCGACTGGTGAACCTGTACATAGCCCCAGTGTTTGCATAGTGCTCGTACAACGTCTGTTCCTCGTAGGTTTCGAGGTAACTTCATACGAGCGCAAATACTTCGTCGCGTACCAAGTGCAAACGGATACAGCTGGGTTTGTATTTGCTGTCAAAGAAAAAGCTTGCTACTGCATCTTTAACCTGTTGTCGAAGCTGTTCCCATGTTTCTGCTTGGGTGACAATGGATTCTGTTAAACACTCGGCCACAAACCCGCTTTCTGCGGTGCCTTGTGTGACTTCAAAAATAAGCTCTTTCACACTTTCCTCTCTTTTTAGATCTAATACTTAATGATACCATATTTGAACTTATGAAAGCTGCTTTTATTGCAATATGGATTCGAAAAAACGATTTTTTCTTGCAGTCAGAGAACCATATACAGGCAGGTTGATTGACCGTGCTTGATTTTTGTATTGCTAGTCTGCTGCCAGCAGCTGTTTGAGTGCCTGCTTGCACAGGCCTAGGCGGCGCCAGCTGCAGGGGGCGCATATGTGGTCGAAACGTTGTGGGGTGATGTGTTGGCAGATGCGCTGTTTGGCTTGACCCCATGTGACAACTTGGCCCTCTTTGAGCGATAGGGCGTGGCTGTGTCTGGTGTCGAGTTGATTGATGCGGGGTTGATGGTGGCAGAGGCTGCCGCGTTGTAGGGGGCAGGCGCTGCAGATGCTGTCGGTTTTGTTGACCACCTTTAGCTTGAGTTGGTTGCCTTGTGGGCTGCGTAGCTGTTGGGCAATGTGGGAGAAGTTGCGAATAAACTCTGGGGAGTAGCCTTTGCCGGCAAAGCCGAGTGCGCACAAAAAGTGGTGGGGGCGAAAGGGGATCATGGGGTGTGTGATGAGGCTGTGGCGTCGTTGTCGTGTAGCATGAAGGGCAAAATGGCTAGGGGGGAGTTGCAAAGCTCTTGTAGCAATTTTGCTTGCTGTAGCAGCTGTTGGGCGGCGGGTAGTTGAATTGCTTGCGACCAGAGGTTGGGTAGGCGCAGTGTGGGGGTGCTGCCGGGTACCCAAATGCTCATGCTTAGGGGGGTGTTGGGGGAGACGTTGGCCAGCTGGCGCGCTTTGGCAATGGCGTGTGGCAGGCCGCCTAGGGCGTCGATGAGGCCGTGTTGTAGTGCCTGTTTGCCGGTCCATGCGCGGCCTTGGGCTAGGGTGTGTACCTGCTGCTTGGTGAGGTTTCTGCTGTGCTGCACCGCCTCTTCAAATTTGCGGGCGTACCAGTCAATGAGCTGTTGGTAGCGTTGTAGCTCTTGGCTGGTGGCGCTGCGAAATAGACTGGGTCCGGGGAGTTTGCCGCGGGCGATTTCGACGGTCGATATCTTTAGCTTGTCGGCCAACGGTTTGGCGGAGATCAGCACGTTGAGCACACCAATGGAGCCGGTAATGGTGGTGGGCTGCGCGTAAATATACTGGGCAGCGGCGGCAGCGTAGTAGCCACCCGAGGCAGCTACATCGCCCATAACGGCAACCACCGGTTTGACTTGCGCCAGGCTGCGGGCAGCTTGGTAGATAAGGTCGGAGGCGACAGCATCGCCGCCGGGGGAGTCGATGTACAGCACAACCGCCTTAACACGGCGACGGTTGGCGGCGTGCTGCAGCATATCAATCACATCGTCGGCGCCCACTTTGTTGCCACCAAAACCAACAAGCGCCGGTTTGACACGGCCGGGCACAATGCTGCCTTTGATGACAACCACAGCAATGCTAGATGGTGCTCGCCAGGCCAGCTGCTTGCGGGCGGCGGTCAAAAAGTTGCTTTGTGGCGGCTGGCGCAGCGCAAACGACTGGCGCAACACACCCTGCATTTGCTGCCAGGTGGCCAGGCCGTCAACAAGGCCATGCTGCAGCGCCTCAGAGGCCACCAGGCCGCCTTGATCGATCAACTGCTTAACAGTTTGCTCATCTTTGCCCGGCCGCTGGCTGCTTACCGCCTGCACAAAAGCGTTGTAGCGCTCATCTAAAATAGCATTGGCAACCTCAATTTCTTCGGCGGTAGGCTTGTAGCCTGCAAGAATCTGCCCGGCCGATTTGTAGCGGCCAGATCGCACCACTTGCGCCTTAATACCAATTTTGTCGAGCAAACCGGCCACATGCAGCAGTGTGGAGCGAAAGCCGTTGATCTGCAGCACACCTGCGGGAGCTAAATAGACCGCACTGGCGGCCGAGGCAACGTAGTAGGTGCGGGTTGAGGCGCGCTCTAGGTAAATCACTACCTTTTTGCCGGCTTGCCGCAGGCTCAAAATCACGTTGCGCAGCTGTGATGCACCGCCAAAACCCATGCGCAAATTGGGCATGTTAATGAGCACACCATCGATTGCTTTGTTGTTGGCTAAGCTGCGCAGCGCTGCCAGCACCTGCAGCGGATGCTGCGTTTTGCGAAACAGCCGCTGCCACAAAGAGCGTGCTGCAGCCGTTTGCAGGCCGCCACTGGGGTTGAGCGAAACGCTAACCCACTGCTTTTTGCGGGCAAACCCCTGCCAACGTTCGGTTGATAGCCGCACAAGAGCGCCGGCATATGCCTGGCTAATGCCGGTTTGCGGCTGGCCACCACCGCTGAGCCCAGCGCCCAGGTAGGGTGAATTCAGCTGTAGCGATGCTGTAATCCACGGTGCACGCAGCCCACGCACCACATCTTGCAGCTGCACAGCTGTGTGCAGCGTTAAGCCCGACCAATGCAGCTGCAGCCCCACCTGTGGGTTCATCGCCAAACCATCACGCCACTGCTCAGATCGAGGCAGCCAGTGCAGGTCGGTGCCCAGGGTAATGTACTCACGCCAAGGGCGAAACGAGGCCCCCACGGCCAAAGCAAATGGGTCGCCCCAGCTAGGGTTAACCTGCCAGATAGATGTACCCAAAGCAAGCCAGCGTGTCACGCGCGATTGCAGCCCCAGCGCCAAGTGCACCGGTTCGGTGTCGCTGTTGGCCAGCCGTCGCTTCAAAATCGACAGCCCCAACGCAATGCTGTCGTGAAACCGAAACGCACTACCCACCACCAGCCCCAACCCCAGCTCGCCGCTGCCAGGCACTGCCATTTTGCCGGCCGTTGCCAACGTAAAGCGGCGAAACAGGTTAAAGCCAAATCCGGCATCGGCATGGTGCAACGACAATTGCTGCGGCAGCCACTCATGCTGATACCCCCCCACAAACTGCAGCCCACCCAAAAAGGCCAAACCGGCCGGATTGCGATACAGGCTCCAAACATCGTCGGTAGCAGCCAGCTGACTATAAGGGGTAGGATTGTACGACAAAGAGACCGACTGCGCCGCCACAGCAGGCCGACCGGCCAAACCGCAAACAAGCGCAACAACAACAAACAGCGATATCAACGACGACAGTTGCCTATAGCGCCAACCTGCTTGAAAAAACCGTCGCAAAATTCCCCAAATATCTTGCTGCAAACCCCTCAAGTAGAGGCCTGCATGACCTACCTTTTTTTTTGTCGTCAAAATGTCTCTTCTGTTTAGAAGCATTGGCTATCTTGGCCAGAGCTAATGGAAGGTTTTATGTATATGACTCATGCAGCCTACGTACGAAACACCTCTCGCAACGAAGAGGCAACTGCTGCTTTGCGTAACCATTGCTCTAGCACAGACAGATCGCTGCACATCCGGATTTTCTGCTGCTGTGTTCTGGTCAGATGCCAACCACGAGCATCAAACAGTGTTAGCAGCGCCCGTATTTCTCCTTGCAACTTTCCCGCGGCCTCTCCTTTAGCCCTCATATAATAACGCATCAAGGTCATAAACGCAC
>JBCCEX010000141.1:0-3883 GCA_039030035.1 Myxococcota bacterium | reverse complement strand
GATTTTTCGCAAGATGATGTGGGGGCACTGTATGCACAACACACCCAAGAGACGGGTCAAGTTTTTGACAAGGGCGTGATCGAAAGAGTGTTTGAGCTCACGCAAGGCCAGCCATGGTTGGTGAATGCTTTAGCTTATGATGTCTGTTTTCGCAGCAAAGGGGGACAAGATCGTTCCAACAGCATTACGGTGAGTGACATTGACACTGCGAAAGAGCAGCTCATTCAGCGTCGCGAAACCCACCTCGATCAGCTCATGGCGAAGCTCAAACAAGAGCGGGTACAGCGGGTATTACAGCCCTTTTTGCTGGGCGAAAACTGCCCGGTCTCTGTAGAAGATGCTGAGTATGTAGCCGACCTGGGATTACTGAAGCGGGCAATCAACGGTGAGTTATTGTTTAGCAATCCCATCTATCAGGAGATCATTCCTCGTGCCCTCTCCGCTGCAATGCAGCAAGGCATCACTCCCAAACGTTCTGCTTATGTAGACCAAGAGGGCCGGCTATGCATGAATTGGCTAATAACAGAGTTTCAGCAATTTTTTCGTGAAAACTCCGACAGCTGGCTGGAGGGGTTTCAGTACAAAGAGGCGGGTCCGCATCTGATTTTACAGGCGTTTTTACAGCGCATTATTAATGGTGGCGGCACCATTCATCGGGAATATGCTTTAGGCCGTGGCCGCACCGACCTGCTGGTTACATGGCCATATTATGTGGCCACAGCCCAAGAGGCCAGAACAGACAATTTATCAAAGCAGCAGCGCATGCAGTCTCAGCGTACGCAGTCTCAGTGTACGCAGTACCAAAGAGTTGTGCTGGAGCTGAAATTGCTACATGAGAAAGATGGTTTTGACAGGAAACTGCAAGAAGGCATTGAGCAGACCACTCAATATATGGACCGCTGCACAGCAACGGAAGGCCACCTGCTCCTGTTCGATCGCCGTGCAGGCAAATCGTGGGATGAACGCATCTGGGTGAGGCATGAAAAATCTCCTGACAGTAAGGCAGTAACTGTTTGGGGACTTTGAGGGATTTAGTTGACATTGATACCTTGAATACCCTCAATGAAAATGCTTTCTGACAAATAACAGGAGACCGGCGCAACTGCAAGAGCGCCTTGTGCTGTTTTAAGGGTTTGGCGGGTTGGCTGTACTGTTGGGTGTTTGCTACATTAAATGCCATGGAACGTTTTTTTAACACCGCCGGACCGCTCAATCCGGCAAAGCATTACGTATTGGATCCACTCCAACGCTGGGACTTGCCCAAGGTATTGTCCCTGATCAACCAGGAAAAATACTTTTTGCTGCACGCGCCACGGCAGACCGGCAAAACCACTTGCCTGCATGCCCTGACAGCCTATTTGAACAAGCAGGGCGATGTGCATTGTGTCTGCATCAGCACCGAAGGGGGGCAGGCAGCGCGGGAGGATGTTGGCGAGGGGATGCATTGTTTGTTGATGGAGCTGGCGACCAAAGCGCGGGTGATGTTGCATGACACGTTTGTTGAAGAGCATGCGCAGGAGTATTTGCGCAAGTACCGCCCTCTCAAAGCGCTGCAGCAGATGTTGGTCGACTGGTGCGAGAACAGCAGCAAACCCGTTGTGATCCTTATGGATGAGATCGATGCTTTGGTGGGCGATACGCTCATTGCCGTGTTACGCCAGTTGCGAAGCGGTTATTGTGACCGCCGCTGGCTTGCTTTTCCGCAAAGCATTGTGCTGTGCGGCATGCGCCATCTGCGCGACTACCGCATGCAGTTAGGCCCCAAAGCGCAGGAGGTGTTTACCGAGGGCAGCCCCTTTAACATCAACTCCGAGTCGTTGCGGCTGGGAGATTTTTCCCAAAGCGATGTGCAAACGCTCTATGCACAACACACCCAAGAGACGGGTCAAGTTTTCGACAAGGGCGTGGTCGAAAGAGTGTTTGAGCTCACGCAAGGCCAGCCATGGCTGGTGAATGCTTTAGCTTATGATGTCTGTTTTCGCAGCAAAGAGGGACAAGATCGCTCCAAAAGCATTACGGTGAGTGACATTGACACTGCGAAAGAGCAGCTCATTCAGCGTCGCGAAACCCACCTGGATCAGCTCATGGCCAAGCTCAAACAGGAGCGCGTGCATCGGGTGATTGGCTCTATTGTCAGCGGGCAAGACTTAGAAATGAGCTTGCAAGACGTTGAGTATTGCACTGATTTAGGTTTGGTGTGCCGTCGTGAGGACGGAGCGGTAACAATTGCTAATCCGATTTATCGAGAGGTGATTCCCCGATTTATTATGGGAAACTGGCAACAACGTTTGGCGAATATAACTCCCCGCCTGGCACACGTGGGTCAACCTCTCGACATGTGTGAGCTGTTGCAAGCTTTTCAACGCTTCTTTCGCGAGCACTCCGACAGCTGGCTGGATGCGTTTCAATACAAAGAGGCGGGGCCTCAATTGTTGTTGCAGGCGTTTTTACAGCGCACAGTCAACAGCCGGGGGGCAATTCAGCGTGAACAGGCAGTCGGGAGCCGGCGCACCGATCTCGTGGTGACCTGGCCGCTGGGCGACAAGGATGTGACACTGCAGCGTGCGCAGAGCAAACAGGTGGTTGTGCTGGAGCTCAAACTGATTCACCGAAAGGATTCTCTCGAAACCCCAATGTCCAAGGGCCTGGAACAAACAGCCGGTTATATGCAGCGATTCCATGCATCACAGGGGCACCTGCTGCTGTTTGACCGCCGTGCAGGCAAATCGTGGGATGAACGCATTTGGATGAAGCAGAAACAGTCTCGCGATGGTCAAGAGATCACCGTGTGGGGACTTTGAGCCGTAGCTCGTAAGAGCTAGGGGCTTGCAGTGCAAGGCCCGGCGGCGAAAAGCGGTGCAAACTGGTTTTGCGCCGGAAGCAGCAAATCTCATCACCTTTACCAACGCAGCAGACCTGCTCGCTGTAACAGGATCATCACGAGACAAAAAGGAATCATTATCCGGAGAAGCCACAACCAAATTCCGTACAACCACGTCCATGCTGTTCCACTACAAAATCCCTCCTGGCACGTGGTGGATGACAACTGCCAACCCACAAATAAAGAGGTCAATAAGGCCGCTAGCACCATGATCCAATCGGCCAACACATTGGATGTTGCCAAAAAACTGCCTCCGTAAATGGGAGTCCACGCTGCAAACAGACTTGCCGACTCACCCAACGCTGTAGGAACCCCCAATACAAAAGCAGCTACCGAGGCAACACACACGGCCTGCACACGATTCAAACTGCTCAAGTCCATGAGATTGGCTACCAGCACCTCCATTTGCGCCACAGAGGATGTAAGAGCTGTAAAAATCAGCAAGACAAAAAACAGCAAACCCAACAACAAAGAACCTGGCAGCTGCTCAAACACAAAAGGGAGGGTTTTAAACACCAACCCCTCTCCCCCTGTGGGTGCAAAACCAAAAGAGAATACCAGTGGAAAAATAGCCAAGGCAATGAGTAAAGAGGCCACAAAATTGGCTGTACACACCAACACAGCGGTTTTGGGCAGATCGGTGCTGTGTTTCATGTAGCTGCCGTAGGTCATAATGGGGCCGTGCCCCAAACTCAGCGTAAACAGAGCCAAAGCCACAGCTTGTAATAACACGGCAGGTGTCACAGCAGCCCAATTGGGTACAAAAATATAACGGACCGCTTGAGCAAATCCCGACAACGTGGTGCCATACAAAACCAACATCCCCAGCAGGGCAAAAAGCAGCAAGGTCATGGTGCGGGTGTAGCGTTCGATTCCTGCTGACAATCCTCTGACTACAATCCATCCTGTGGCGAGTAAAAACAGCAGCTGAAACAAGACGTTGAGTTCTCCTGAAGCACGAAATAGATCAAATAGAGCCCCCACTTCGTGTGCAGACCTATT
>JBCCEX010000140.1:0-3933 GCA_039030035.1 Myxococcota bacterium | reverse complement strand
TGCGAGCCTTGCTACGATCGTCAAAAATCGGAATCGTGTCATGGTGAGCTCTCATCAGGCGAAAGAGAAGTTTTTTGAGCAGGTCACTCTAGCCAACCCTCAACAGCAAGATGCCCTCAAACGTTTGGAGGGGAATTACTGTGTAGTCAGAATGGAACACAAAATTTTTTTGAATATCCAGATTCGATAGGGGTGAAGTGCTTGATTGTTAGTGGAACTTCAGTCATGAGTCGTTGTTGGGTAACCCAACAGGTTTTCATCTGACCGAAGGGCAAGAGCACGATTTAGCAGGTGCTGATGAGTTGATGGGTACCCTACAAACAACGAACAAGCAAGTCAGGCAAATATGAATTTCTCAGGCATCGAAATAAACCAGCTGGTCGTGTTGTTCTTTATATAGACATACAAAATAGAGGTAGCAGCTATGCAAAAAGGACAGGTAGCTTTGGTATTGGGTCTATTAAGCATCTTATGTGCTTGTAATAACTCGTCGGACAGTGAGACTCCTGCAAACAATTCGTCTCCTGCAAACAATGAAGCGGTGGGAGGCAACGAGCCTTTGGTACAGAATCTGCCTGAAAATAATCTATTCGATTCTTCAAAAAAATATAAAATCTGCTCGACAGAAAAAACCAATCATTGCCTCTCTTCCTCGGGAGAGGCATGCGATGTTATGCACGCTGTTTCATCAGAAACAGGGCTGTGGAGAATAGTATATACTAGCGGTGAAAGAGTTTCTCAAAATTATTATAGAATATATTCAGTAAGTACAAAAAATGCACTTGCTTATGCAAGACATAAGAACGGCCCGTATGAGTTTCTACGATTATTCCCAATGGGAAAACCATGTAATCTTAATAATTATTGTGCTTGCAATTATAATTTATTAATAATGTTAAAAAATGATAAAAACAAGGATGAAAACGAGAGAAAAAAATACCGGATCGTCGATCAAGACACTCAGGGAGATGGCCTTTTCATGGACGTCACAGATAACAGCATGGACAGTGAAAATAAATATCCAGTAAGTATCAAATATGTGCCAGAATCAAATAACTCGTATCGTTATACTCTATGGTACATTGAAGAAGTAATGGAAGAGGACCCAGTCTCAGAAAGCAACTCGAATTAACATAACAAATCAGGGATCGCTGCAAAGTGCTCAGCTCTTGACGAGATCAGCAGGTAGTGACCTCTTCGTTCACTTGAGGCGTGCAGCTACTTTAGGGTGTGGCATGGGTGATACAGGAATAGCAGGTAAATCATCGGTAGCCATTGTATCCACACCTTAGTGCTTGTCAGTCAAGCTATTGGGTAGATTTACGACCTGCGAGGGAAAACATGATGAGAGTATGGCTTGGAGTACTGTGGCGTTGGTATTGGCTGCGTGCTAAGTGCCGATGAGTTGATGGATACTCTCGTCATCCGTCTGCCTGTTACAAACTACTGCGCAACACCCAAATAGCTTTTTCATGCTCAACGATGCGATCGGTTAGCATGCCACTCGTTGCTACATCACCGTGCTGATCTAGCTGTGCTACAGCGCTGCGTAGTGTAGCCACAACGCTTTGATGATCACGTAGCAGCTGCTCAATCATAGCTTGTGCCGGCAGTTGGTTATCTGTGTGGCTCTCTTTAAGAGAGGCCAGCTGCAAAATTTCGCCAAGTGTTGCCGGTACATAGCCACCCAGTGCAACAACACGCTCAGCCAACAGATCAATCGCCTGCTCCAATGAAGTGTACTGCTGCTCAAAAAGAGCATGCAATGCGTAAAAATGGGGGCCCTTTACATGCCAATGGTAGTTGCGTGTTTTGACATAAAGAAGATGCATATCTGCCAGGAGAGAATTAACTGTATTAACAACGAGTTTGCTATCTGCCACTTGTAACCTCCCTAAATACCATTGTATTACCTATCTTCAATCTATTTTAAATGACTTGTGGAGTCAATGATCCACTTTCGATGCCACCTACAAATCCAATCACGACAATGGATTGTCAACAACATGTGCAACACACAGCGCAGCTTTATTATAGCGCCAAACCAACGTTTGGCACCACGATGTGATTATCACCCATCCGAACCAGACAGCTGCAGCACAATGTTGCAGCGGCGATTTTGTGCACACGCCTCTTCGTTTACATTGCATTTTCGTTGTGAACAGGCTTGGCGAGAGCACTCTGGCCGTAGCGGATCGCGCGAGCCAAATGAGATCACCTGCATGCTGTTGCCGGCAACAAGGGGCTGTAGATATGCTCGAACCGCTTGGCCACGCTGATCGGCTAAGGCCATGTTGTACTGTGCGGAGCCCCAATGATCTGTATGCGCTTCTATGGTGACTGTTAAGTCATACTTTGTTGCGCACGCAGCTATGTGCTGCAAAACGGCGAGATCGGCCTCGCGCAGCAGGGATTGATCAAATTCAAAAAAGACCTGCTTGGGTTGTAGACACTCTTGCATAGCCAGATCTATCTCGCTGCTGTCTTGGCCCGATGGCTGCATATCTGCCACACATAAACCGGCTTCGCAGCGCTGCTGTTGGGGGCAGTCGCTATGTTGCTGACAGGTTTCTGATAGCTGTGCACAAAAGCCCTGCAGGGTGCAGACAAATCCTTCGGGGCAGTTGCTGCCGCCCTCCTCGCCTGGCTCGCACAGTGTGCGACAACGCTGCTGCCAGCAGATTGATCCAGCTGCGCAATCGGCATCGGATGTACACTGCTGCGATAGCTGGCATTGACCTGCTACACAAAATCCCGGCTGCTGTGTGCCATCGGCCAATGTCCAAACACAATCGGCATCTTTTTTACACAACAACGACGAGCTCGGCGGCCTTTTGGGGCAACCGGCCACAGCAACAACAAAAACGCCACACAACAACCAGATCCGTCGATCAAGCAATCTATTCATCACACACCTCCTCTTAAGATTAGGTAAATCGCATCTGTTTGATTCCCTCGGTCACATAATACACCCAATTTTTTGCATCGGGTTTCCATTTGGGAAAAACCAGCAAAAACTCTATCGGTTTTCCCTCGTCTGCACGGCAAACAATCTCGCCCAGGTAGCGATGCATCACCTCTCTGCAGTAGGTTAAGCCTAACCCTACCTGGCCTGTGGTGCTATAAAAACGATCAAAAATGCGATCTTGCATGCGATCGTGAATCGTGGGGCCATTGTTGCAAATGGAGACCATGTTGCTAATGCGATCGCGCTCTAAGCAGATGACAATGCGGGGATTGGGTACCCGCTGTGTGTGCTGCAGGGCATTGGTGAGCAGATTGGCCAGCATCTGCTTAATCGGCTGCTTGTGGCCACGCACAGGAAAATCGAGCGTGCGGCGCCACTGCACCCGTGCACGTTGCGACGTTGACTCAAATGGATACTGCTGCAGCATCTCTTCCATGCACTCGGTCATAGAGTATAGCGTCATCTGCTGTAGCTCATGCTCCATGGCTGGCGGATACTGCAGCAAGTTGGTATGCAGTGTATTGATCAGCCACAACACGCGATAGGCATCGGTTTGCAAATGGCTCGCCAACTGCTGCAGTGCCTCATAATCCGATGCAGCAATCTCCTGCGAGCATAGCCCAGCCTGTTTGGCTTGCTGATAAGCCTGCAGCAGCGTGGGCATATGTTTGGCCGCATGCTGCGAACGCAACGCAATAGCCACCAGCTGCGGTCTAAAGCGATGTGCCACATCGGTGCTGACACAATCGGCCCCCTCATCACACTGGTTGCGCAGTTTATCGGGGTTGCGCGATAAGATACCACCAATGAGTACCACAAAAATATTGGCGTAAACAGCCAGGTAGAGATCGTCGTAGGAGAGCTGCTGATACAGCGCAACAACATCGCCCCCCTGCAGCCAAAACACAACATATCCCAAACCAACACCCAGCGTCAGCAGCACAAAAAAGCCGATCCAATCGACC
>JBCCEX010000139.1:0-3951 GCA_039030035.1 Myxococcota bacterium | reverse complement strand
CGACGTCAATCTTAACCAAGAACTTTTTTGGCAAATAGCGACGCACGAGCTCTTTGTGAATACCGAGCATCGTGCAGGTGGCTTTGAAGAGCAAATCTCTTCGATAGATAGGTTTGGCAGCAGCTACAGTGCGGCGCGACGGTGTCGATTTTTTGCGTGGCATTGTGGTTTGATTCTCTCTGACTCTACGGCTATCTTATCGCACAACGGTGTGTGAGCATACTTTTTTGCTGGTTTAGGTAAATTTTTTAGGGGACTACCGCACTACACAACCGCTACAGTTGCGGTAAACTAACTAAGAGAGCAAACATGACACAAGGACAAGAGCATAATTTGTTGCAGCCGCAGGCTTTACCCGAAGAGGATATGAGTGTGCAGCGCAAGCTGCGGCCGCAGCAGTTTGTCGATTATGTGGGGCAGCAGCAGCTGGTTGCCAATTTGCGGGTGTTTGCGCAGGCGGCCAAGAGCCGGGGGCAGCCGATGGATCATGTGTTGCTGTCGGGGCCTCCTGGGTTGGGCAAAACAACGTTGGCGCATATTTTGGCGCAGGAGTTGGGCAGCAATCTTACTACAACCTCTGGGCCGGCGCTCGAAAAAAAGGGGGATCTGGCCGGGCTGCTGACCAATCTGCAGCAAAACGACGTGCTGTTTATCGATGAAATCCACCGCTTACAAGCCGTGATTGAGGAGAATCTCTATCCGGCCATGGAGGATTTTCATTTTGATGTACTTATTGGCGAGGGTGCGCACGCTCGTAGCATTCGGTTGCCGCTGCAACCTTTTACACTGGTGGCGGCTACTACCAAAACCAGCCTCCTTACCTCGCCGTTGCGAGATCGTTTTGGATTTTGTTCGCGGTTGGAGTTTTACACCGCCAAGCAGCTGCAGCAGATTGTGCAACGCTCTGCCAATATTTTGGCCATTGCAATTGATGCTGCTGCGGCTTATGAAATTGCCAAAAGAAGCCGCGGCACCCCCCGTATTGCCAATCGCCTGCTGCGGCGCGTGCGTGACTTTGCCCAGGTGCTGCACGCTGGGCACATCGACAAAGCTATAGCACACGATTCATTGCAACGGCTGGGTGTAGATGAGCTGGGCCTAGATGCCATGGACCGTAAAATTTTACACCTGCTCACGCACACCTTTGCGGGGCGCCCTGTTGGCATAGACACCATGGCTGCTGCGTTAGGAGATGCTGCAGCCAATATCGAAGATGTCTACGAACCCTATTTGCTGCAGCAGGGTTTTTTGGCGCGTACCCCTCGAGGGCGTGTGGCAACCACATCTGCTTTTACTCACCTGGGGTTGACTCCGCCAACCGATCTGCAGCAAAATGCGGCAGCCACATAAATGAAATGGTGTGAACACGATGACAACAACCCTATTTGCAATTTTGTCTGATTTTGGATACCTTGACTGTTTGTGTATAGACGAGAGTTTTTGAAAGCAGCTTTGCGCAACCCCTTCTGCGTTGGAGCAATTACACCAAGTTCACAAACACTGGCCCGGGCCATGTTAAAAAACATTCATCTGGCCAATAATGGACATGTGCTGGAGCTGGGGCCAGGCACGGGGGCATTTACCAAATGCATTGCTGGGCATTTAACCGATCACAAAAACTATTTGGGCATTGAGCTCGACAAGCAATTTGTACAGACACTGCAATTGCAATTTCCACAACTCAATTTTGCGCATGGGTCTGCTGAATATGCCGATAGATACATGGGTCAGGCAGGTATGAGCACACAGCAGCTAACAGCAATTGTTTCTGGGCTTCCCTTTGCCTGTCTGCCGCACCATGTGCAAGACAATATGATTGATACACTCAACCGCCTCATGGGATCGCACACTGTTTTTCGAACCTTTCAGTACCTGCACTGCTGGCCCCTACCGCGTGCTGCTCGCTTTCGCAACCGCATGAACAAGCTGTTTCAAAAATGCCAAGTGACCGATCTGGTTTTTCGCAATATGCCACCTGCACTGGTGCTGAGTTGGCAGCGATAAATCAACCAGCAGCGTTGATATCGCAACATGACCATTGCAGCCTACGCATGAGCTTGTTAGTCTTGATGGTAATGGTGATATGTTAAGGAGCGGTGGCCGAGTGGCTGAAGGCGCGCGCCTGCTAAGCGCGTATGGGGTTTTGCTTCATCCCGGGTTCGAATCCCGGTCGCTCCGCCAATGATAACCGTTTTTGCTTGCAAAATGGGTTGGGGCAAATAAAATGCCCGCTGCGTGGAATCAGCTGTGGGACTTTAAGTTGTCTACTCGCTTAATATGTT
The DNA here is from genome assembly GCA_039030035.1 of Myxococcota bacterium. Lineage (GTDB taxonomy): Bacteria > Myxococcota > UBA727 > UBA727 > JABDBI01 > JBCCEX01. The sequence continues at coordinate 1,669 of JBCCEX010000139.1, read as the reverse complement.
GACATACCGCTCACTTCGCCTATAGTGTATGTATGATTTGTATTTTTTCAACGAGACATTCCAATGAGCCTACTGATTGTTAGGTGATATTCTAAAAGGAGGCAGAATCCACTCATGACGAACCGATCGATATTACAGAAATCCTTTGATTTGACTGCAGTTGCTTTGTCCGTGACCTGCGGAATTCACTGCGCCATTGTGCCGATTGCAATGGTTTTCTTTCCCATCCTGGGTTCACACGTGCTGACCGATGAGGCATTTCATACATGGATGCTAGTCGGAATTCTTCCGACCAGTTTTGTCGCCCTGTTTCTTGGCTGCAGGAAACATAAGGACGGTCCGGTCATTTGTCTTTGTCTTGCCGGTATTACCACCTTGGTGCTGACGGCTTTGTTCGGCCACGATCTGTTTGGAGAGACCGGTGAGGGGCTGGTAACCACATTGGGTGGAATAATCCTGATTGCCGGACACGGGCGCAACTTCATTCTTTGCCGCAAGGCTGGGTGCGAGAAGTGACCGGGGGGGGGTTCCGCTCAAATACTAAACAGCAACAACTTCGCTCACCCAAGCCGTCACCTGCCGCACAGGCCGCGCCGGCTTGCCAGAATCATCTTGCCACTGCCACACAAACCCTGCCCCCACAAGTACAATCTCCTTACCCGCAGCAAGATACTGCTCATAATACCGCTTAGCTTTCATCTGCCTCAACGCTTTCAAAGCCAGCACATCGCCCACAGGAGGCTGTTGCTCATCTGCAAACACACTGTCAGAATCGCCACGTGCATCATGAACAGTTGCGGTAGCAAGCGCCTGGTCATCTGTTTGCGTTGCAACAGTTGCCGTTGTATCGCTCGTCACCACATTACCCATTTTGAATTCAAAGATGTAGATACGCTTGTCGGTGTGCACCACGGAGTCGATGCGGCCTATGTTGGTGTGCACCTGGGCTGCGGTGGGGAATCCAAGCAGCTGGTGAATGAGATGAAAGAGGCTTTGGTAATAGCTCTCTTTGGCAATGTGCATGTCGTAGGGCACGCAGGCAAATAGGGTACGTAGGTGTTTAAAAAATGTGGGCAGGTTGTTGTCGCGCAGCGCTTGGGCGAGGAGGCGAACTGTGCCTCCTGCTTCGGCGGCACCGGCGCCGCTATAGCTTTGCAGGAGCTGGCGTAGCATGGCGTTGCGAACCTCTTGGTTGGGGTAGTTGAGGCGGTAGGTGGTCTCTTGTGTGTGCGGGTCGGTTGTGCAGCTGTCGATAGTGAGATAGCCGGTTTGCACAAGTAGGGGCAGCAGAGACTCTTCGATATGCTCTAGGTTGTAGCTTAAAAATGCCTCTTGATCGACCTGACAGTTTGACAGCTGCTGTGGTTTGATGTCGGGGCGCTGTTTGAGCAGCTCAATGAGAAATGTGGGGGTGCCGGTGGCAAACCAGTGGGGGTGAAACTCGCGATGACGCAGCAGCAGCAGTGTGGAGAAGGGGTTGTAGACACGCACCTGTTTGCGCGAAAAGCGATAGCCGTTGTACCACAGGCGAATGGTATCTAAGCAGTGCTGGTGGCTCAATGCTAGCTGCGCAGCCAGCTGTTTGATATGGGTGGCAAAGTATGTTTCGAGCTCTTGCTGTGTGTAGCCTAGTAGTGTGGCGTAGTCTTGTGTCATGGAGATGTCGTCT
>JBCCEX010000138.1:0-3955 GCA_039030035.1 Myxococcota bacterium | reverse complement strand
TGCAGACAAAAAAGATAAAGCCAATGACTCCAATGGTGAGCGGCGTTGCCAGGGCAGACTTTTTCCAACCCAGTTTACGGGTCATGGCGCTTCCAACAAACAGCACCACAATGGTAAAAATACCCAGCAGTGTTGTGTACATACCATAAAAGGCACTAAATTCGTTGGCCGTAGGGTACTGCAGCTTAGCCTGGTGTTTCCACTGTGTCTCAAACAGATTGATGGAGACTCCATAAGAGGCCACCAAAATTGCCAACAGACCCAGGTATTTGGAGCGCATCAAGAAAGCAATGCTCTCGCCTACAGAGAGCTTGTGCTTTTTCTTTTTGGGCTTGCCTGTACCCACCTCACTCAAATCGAGCGAAGGGACAATAAATCGGTTGGTGTAGTAGTACAACAACATCACCAACAGCCCCACAATAAAGAGGGTGCCACATAGGTAGTGCAGCGTGATGCCCCAGCGCTCGTCCTGCGGCAGGTGGGGATTCATTTTTGAAAAGTAGATGGCTACAGGCCCCGAAAAGGTCACAAGAATATTGGCCACAATGTAAAAGTGTGCATAGAACCGCTTGGCGTTTTTCACCGGCGTAATGCTATTGGCAAACTGCCAAAACATCAGCGCCGCAACAGCGCTACCCCACAACTCTGACATGGTATAAAACATCGAAAACGACCAGTAACGGTAAACCGCCACAAGCCCAGAAAATCCCTGCGGCAGCACGCTGTTGAGCCAGTTAGCACTCGCGGTTGGGTGAATCAACTCGCGATTTGGGTACAGCACCCAAGCAAACAGCGCAAAAAAGCTAATAAATCCACCGATAACGGTGTAAAAAACGCTGCTTTTGCTCATGATGTTGTTTAATTCTGTATAAACTAAAAAGAATACAAAAGCGCTCGGCAATACAACCCATGTCTTCAAAAACACCAATGTTTCTGCGCCAGAGTTACTAATCACTAACGCATCTTTTGTGTTACGCGCAATGGTGTAGTTAAACAAAATAAGAGCAATCATGGCCGACATCGGCAAAAATACCTTATGCTCCGATCCATAAATTGGCCAAAAAAATTCGCGCAACCGACCTACTTTAGCTTCGCTTGTGTTATCAGACTGTGTCATGATTCATTCTCCTTCCTATGTCACTTCTCATATTACGCAACAAATTTCAGTTATAGCGCGTTTCTGCTCATAGGGCAAGCTTCGGCAAAAGACCGTTGGATAAAAACGGCACCAGAAAATTTCAGTTATTGCTGTTGAGGAATAGTCGGAACATCTGCCCATTTGACAGTGCCATGTGTCCAGCACCATAGGGAATTGGTACCGCTTACCGTTCCCTCTTGACGCAAACCACAGGCCCAATTGTGACTGGTGCCAAACGAAGGGTTGTCTGGATCGTAATACCAAGTATTGTCCGCAGCACCTTGTGGCTTATTGATTTTGGCAAATACTTCGGTTAATGATTTAGCCCATAGGGTGTATTGCGAGTCGGCAGCAGATGCTTTTTGCAAGACATATGCATAGCCATTTAGCGATGGGTATATGCGCGACCAATACAGTGGGGCGTTTTCACTTACTGCTTTGAGTTGCAGTCCGATGGCTAAACCCAGGTTTGCCTGGTACCAACTGCCTGTGCGGCTATCATCATTAGCAGCGCTTACCTGGCCATCTACACCAATCCACACATGATTACCAGCCAGGTAAAGTTTGGAACCCTCGCTGCTGGCAGGTCCTCCCTTGAAGGTTTGTTTAAAAGAGACAGGTGTTTTGAGTGAGGAGCCCTGTGTCTCTAGCACAGCACATTTTAGCTCAGGCGCATCGTAAGCACATAAGCGCACCTCACCGCGTGGGGAAACCTGCATAGCAAATAGATTGTTATCGTCAATGCTAACCTGAGTTAAATTAGACATCTTTGAGGATTGCCCCAAGCCTGTGGGCGCTAAGCCGCAATGTAGCGACATGGCTGCACGTGCACAGATAAACCTGCCGCTGATACGAAAACCGTCTGGTGACCACTCGACTTTTTTAGCCACCTCAGTCAGTTCGACAGCTGATGCATTGTCTCTGGGCAATGCGCCGCAGAAAAGTCCGATATCGTCAGACGATTTGCTTCGTGTAGCGCACACCGAACTGTCACCGACTTGCACGTGTGACCACTTACTTTCGCTGGCCTCTTGCCGCACAAAGGAGGCTTGCGCAGCATCTTGTGGTAACTGTGTACAAGACAAACTGCCTGCGGTGGTAATCAAACATAGGGCACTGTTTTGTAGATCCCAATTTCGAACACTCGCTCCTCCGCCAACCCTTTGCAAATATGCAGGCTGCAGGGGGTTATCAGACAACGGGCCGCAAAAAAGTTGGTCTCCATCAAATCCAATGCAGGCTTGCGTTGCAGAAAATCGGATTTTCAAATCCTTTGTAACCGGCAGATCAGACAATATCGCCACAAGGTGTATCGCGGTGTTGTTTTGTGATGATGCAGGCAGCACACCAGCAAATAGCTCGCCGCTTGTGTTGACGGCAAACAGATGTTGCGCTCCCAAGGCGATTGCTTTCCAGTTAGACTGCGCACCTACGCGCACTGGGTTTGTCTCTAATTCAGCGGATGACTGTTGCAACTTAGCAATAACAGAACTTCCCGACTCAGGCAGAGGTTCCCTGCCTTTAAAGCCCAGCAGGCTGCCTATACCGCCATCGGAACATCCGCAGCAAACCATCCAAACAGACACATAGGCGGCCAGCTGCCTATAACAATACCGCATTACACAAATCTCCCTATGCTACACTATCAGCCATCGCGCAATCCTTCAACGGGCAGCTGCCCAGCGGCAAACAGGGCTGCTGGTACAGTGGCCAAAAAGCCCAATATCACAGCCGCAACCGCCACCACAATGACCTCAATTGCATGCAGCTGAATGGGGACTTGTGAAATGTAATACACTTGCGGGTCTAGCCCCACCGGCGCCCAAGAGAGCACACGACAAATTGTAGCTCCAGCCGCTACCCCTGCTAAGGCACCGGCACTGCTAATAGCTAAACCGTAGGTGACAAATACCTTGGCAATCGAAACATCTGACGCACCTACGCTTTTGAGAATAGCGATCTGCATGCGCCGCTGCATAGCAACCATGACCAGCACCACCAAAATCAGCAAACTGGCCATGGCCACCAAAGCAATCAAAATCAAAGCCATCACCAGCTTTTCTAACTGCAGCGCCGAAAAAAGGCTGTGGCTCATCTGACGCCAGTCACGGGTGTGATAGGGATAGCCTCCCAAGGTCTGTTGCAGCGCTATGGCGGTGGTATTGGCTGTTTCGGGGTTGTGCGTGGCATACTCAATACCGGTTACAGCATGACCTAGGCCAAAAAAGCGCTGCGCCTCCTGCAGGCCAATGTAAGCAAACTTGGCATCGTACTCAAAATAGCCCGAATAAAAAATAGCCGCTACCCGAAAAGCTGCCGCTTTGGGAATGGGCCCCGCAGGGCCGAGCTCCTCGCCCAATGGGCTAACCAGCTGCACCGTATCGCCAACATCGAGATCCATCTGCTGCGCCATCTCCTGCCCTACAGCAATGCCTGGTAGCGCAATCGGTGCATCTTGCTGCTGTTGGTCGCTACTTGATGCAGGCAGCCGGCGCTGTAACCCCGCCAAACTGCCGACAACCAGATCAGATCGCAGCGTATTGACCTGATCGACACGATCGACATCGATGCCCTTAATGACTGCTCCAGACAGCTGCTTATCTGCCGACACCATACCCTCACTCAACACAAAGGCGCTGGCTCCCGCTACCCCGTCAAGCTTTTGTGTGCGAGCAATCACCTGCTGCGCATCTGCTAACGAACCACTTGCATGCAGCAGCACCACATGGGCATTGGCCCCCAAAATTTTGTCACGCAGATCGGCATGAAAGCCGTTCATCACCCCCAATACAACCACGGTACCGCAAGAGCCCATGC
>JBCCEX010000137.1:0-3986 GCA_039030035.1 Myxococcota bacterium | reverse complement strand
CTTTGATTCAACGACGGTCCGACTTCAGCGCTCGGCGCGGAGATGTGTAGGACACGTCCGTTTGGCCCGGCATCTCACACTGCAACGCGCCCAGCACAAACAGATAGTTGTGCTCGAGCTGAAGTTGATTCATCAAAAGAGCTCGCCAGCAATCAAACAATCCGAAGGCCTCAAACAAACCGCTGCCTACATGCAGCGCGTTAACACCCAAGAGGGGCACCTGCTGCTGTTTGATCGCCGTGCTGACAAAAGTTGGGATGAGCGCATTTGGATCAAGCATGAAAAGGCGCCGGATGGGAGAGCGATTACGGTGTGGGGATTATAATCTCTGGCACCTCTTGTCGGCTTGAACTGATTGATATTTTGCACTAACCTGGCGGCCATGTGATCTGACGGTCCCCTAAAATGTGGGCGTGCAGATGAGGCACCTCTTGGCCTGCTTGTGGGCCGGTGTTGACCACAACCCGATAGCCTGCAGCATCGAGATGGTGATCGTGGGCCACTTTTTGGATGGCTAGCATCCAGGCGGCCAGCATGTTGCTGTGGTTTGGCTGCAGCTGTGACAAAGAGGCAATATGTTGCTTGGGGATGACCAGTAAATGCACCGGTGCAACCGGTTTGATGTCGGCAAAAGCGAGCACATGCTCGTTGCTGTAGCAGATCTGTGCGGGAATTTCCCCTGCAACAATACGGCAAAATAGGCAGGAGTGAGACATGATTTTGGAAAGGGCTATTGGCCTGCTTGCTCCTCTTGTTGGTTGCTGTCGGACTCTTGTGCCACCAGCAAACGTTGGCAGTGGGGGCATTGCTCGACCACCTCTGCTTTCACAACACGCAAAAACAGCTCGGGGGGCACCTTGCGCATGCAGGCCTGACAAATCTCCTGTTGCAGCAGTGCAACTCCTTGACCGCTGCGTTTGCTGGCAATGCGTTCGTAACGGGCAAACAACGGTTTGGGCAGCTGCTGTTGCAGGGTGTTGTGGCGGTTGCGCAGTTCATCACATTGCTGTTGCATCTGATGCATTTCGTCTTTGACCGCGTTGTGCTCTTGGGTAAGGCGGCTTTGTACCTGATCGACATGCTCTTGAATTTGTTGTGCCTCTTTGTCGAGCTCCTCCTTGTCTTGCATGCACTGCAGCACCTGGCTTTCGAGTTCAGAGATGAGCCGCTTTTGTGAACCAATTTCTGCCATGAGGGCTGTATAATCCCGATCTCGCTTCAGCTCTTGGGCCCGCACCTCCCACTTGCGCAGATTTCCCTTTTCGATCTGCAGCTGACTTTCGTGTTGACGCTGACGCTGTGCAACCTCAGCTTGCCGAGTGGTGAGCTCGTTGAGCTTATCTGCCCACTGCTGCTGCTCATCTTGTGCCTGCTTGACTTTAACATTGAGCAGCCCCATATTGCGCTGGATCTCAATTAACTGTACATCTACCCTTCCCAATTCACGCAACAGATTCAATTGTTCACATATATCCATTTCTTTTTCCCAATTTACCGAGTCCTGCTGTTACACAGTTAACTCACCTCCTCAAACATGGGCCTGGCAGGATTTGAACCTGCGCACTTTCGGTTATAAGCCGAACGCTCTAACCCCTGAGCTACAGGCCCATACTATCCCGTACTCTACTGTCACCATGCCTTGCTTGACCGGCATTTTCAACCACATCCTTCATCTTCAGAAAAAGCAGACAGCTTTACGGCACGCGATACACCGCGTAACTTACGCAAAGCCTTGGCCTCAATTTGGCGAATTCGCTCTCGTGTTACCTCAAAATTTTGCCCCACCTCTTCGAGGGTATGCTCCGACTTTTCACCAATACCAAAACGCATGCGCAGCACCCTCTCCTCGCGCGGGGTCAGCGTAGCCAGCACCTTGCGGGTCTGTTCACTAAGATTCATATGCATCACAGCATTGGAGGGGCTGGTAGCTGTATTATCTTCAATCAGCTCTCCCAGCGAACTGCCCCCTTCGTTCTCATCACCAATGGGGGTTTCTAGTGAAATCGGCTCTTTAGCGATTTTTAAGATACGCCGAACCTTCTCTTCAGAAAGCTCCATTTTTTTAGCAATTTCATCCGCCGTCGGCTCTCGACCCAACTGCTGCACCAAATAACGGCTCACACGTAGCAGTTTATTGATGGTTTCGATCATATGCACTGGAATACGAATGGTGCGGGCTTGATCGGCAATAGCTCGGGTGATCGCCTGGCGAATCCACCAGGTGGCATAGGTGGAAAATTTATAACCACGGCGATACTCAAACTTGTCAACCGCTTTCATCAACCCAATGTTGCCCTCTTGAATGAGATCCAAAAACTGCAAGCCACGGTTCATGTAGCGTTTGGCAATCGAAACCACCAGCCGCAAATTGGCCTCAATCAGCTCATCTTTGGCCCGATTAGCCTTGCGTTCGCCGCGTTGTAAACGTAGATAGACCTGACGCATAGTTGTGACATCCATGCCGGCTTCATTTTCAATGCGCTTGACACGGCAGGCAAACAGATAGATGCGTTGGTGCCACTGCAGCAGCTGCTGTTCATCAACTCGCCAACGATCTGCTAGCTGCTGTCGATCTTTGGGCTGCGAATGGGATCGCAGTGTCTGCAAGACCTCGTGAATCTCCTGCTTTGTCTGGCGTTGAATCTCTGCCAAACCAACCTCCATACGCATAATACGGCGAGCCAGCATTTTCAATCGCTGTACAAGACGCTCTGTGAAGCGCTTATTGAGATGCAGCTGTTGAACATGCTGCATCACCTCTTGGCGCAGCTGCTGTAGGCTTTTTTCGTACTGCTGCACCTTGGCTTTAGCGTTTCGCTTAGCAGCAGCCTGCCGCAAACGCTCCTGTTGATGCAGATTGCTGTGCAAATCGGCCAGCTTGTCAGTAATTTGCAAGGTGCGCTTTTTGATCTTGGGCTCATCAAACTCAATGGTTTGGCCATCTTCTCCCGGCTCATTCTCTTTCACAATCTCTTTGACACGAACCTGATCAGCACGCAACAGATCGGCCAATCCCAATAGCTCATTCAAACAGACATTGGTAGACAACACAGCATCGAATACCTCTTTTTCACCCTCTTCGATGCGACGCGCAATTTCAATTTCACCATCACGTGTCAACAAGGCAACACAACCCATGCGCCGCAAATACATGCGCACTGGGTCATCTTTGCGATCAAATTCATCGTCGGAGGCCTCTGGATCAACCTCAAGAGAACCCTCGTCGTCTTCATCGTCATGCAGCGATTCTACCGACGAAGAGAGTTCACTCTGTTGGCGATTGCGCACCACATCAATGTTGGCCTCTATCAGCAAAGCAACAACATCTTCAATCTGATCAACTTGAATAAAATCTTCAGGTAAAAGATCATTAATTTCATCGTAAGTAATGTAGTGACGACTTCGACCGCGCTCAAGCAGCTGCTGAAACTCCTGCGATTCCTGTACAACGGCTGACTTCGCCCCACTGCCAGAGCGCGACATAGGCCTAGCACTGCGCTTAGCAGCAGTTGTTTTTGCCGATTTTGATTTAGTCTGTGCAGCCGGCTTGCCAACTTTGGCACGCGTCTGATCTGCTTTTTTTCTTACAATTTTTCGTTTTTCTGTCGACACTGGTGCCACACGCCCCCCTATCTAACTTTTTGCATACAGGCCTTGATGATCATTTCAAAACACAACATCAATCCACTACATATCATACACAAAACCGAGGCATAGTAAAATAGGAGCACCTATCCACACAGGGCGACTGGCATGAAACCTTAACAATCGCAATACATCATACACGATTAACAGTCTCTTTAGTCGATTGCAGTTCATGACAAGACACGCCGGCCAAATTTACCTAAACCAACAAAAAAATATGTGCAGAATCGTATCTCGGGAACCATTCCCGGCCACCTGCCACTAACATAGTTCCGTATTTCCCCGCCTCGGCGGCCTCTTCCTGCCGAAGGTGAATTCGCTGGGTGAACTCACCTTCGTCG
>JBCCEX010000136.1:0-4014 GCA_039030035.1 Myxococcota bacterium | reverse complement strand
GTTCTGACCAGACGGTGCGTGTGTGGGATTTGCAAAGCGCTAGTGAACCCAAGGTCCTCACGGGACATACCGGCCCCGTTTCAAGCGTCAGCTTTTCGCCCGACGGCCAGCGCGTGGCGTCGGCTAGTGATGACCAGACGGTGCGTGTATGGGATTTGCAAGGTGCCAGCGCACCTAAGATCCTCACGGGGCATACAGACTCTGTTTTAAGCGTCAACTTTTCGCCCGACGGCCAGTGCGTGACGTCAGCCAGTGATGACGGTACGGTGCGCGTGCTTCATATGAAATTGGAACCTAAGGTAACTGTTGAAAAAGTGTGGGTGTTTGGTCAGCAGGGAGGTGGTTTGACATTTGACGGTGCTAATTTTAAAGGCGTGCGGGGTTTGCAAGCGGGTCAAAAAGTTTTGATCAAGCAGCGTGGCGGGGTTTTGGGTGGTGATAATGATGATCGTAAAAATGATCAATTGTGACGGGGTTAACCTACCGCCCCGAATTCGCCATCAACATCTGTGCCTTAGCTGCGGTTATGGCAGATAGCTGTACAATTGCATCGACACTGCAGTGTAGTTGGCAAACATTGGCTGCTGCGTTCATGCCTAGCAAAATGGGGCCGACTGTTTCGCACGATGTGAGGCGTTCGATGAGTTTGTAGGCGATGTTGGCGCTTTCTAGGCTGGAGCAGACCAATATGTTGGCATCTTTTTTGAGGGTGCAGAAGGAGAAATGGGTGTTGCGTTTGTCTTCGTTTAGGGCAACGTCGGCTTGCATTTCGCCGTCGATTTCTAGGGTGGGCTGGGCTGCTTTGACTAGGCGTACGGCTTCGGCTACTTTTTGGCAGCTTGGGTGGCGTGAAGAGCCGAAATTGGCGAACGATAGCATTGCTATGCGTGGGCGTAGGCCGAAATTTCTGCGTACGCTGTCGGCGGTTTGTAGGGCAATTTGTGCTAGTTGTTGTGCGGTGGGGTCGATATTGATGGTGGTGTCGCTCAAAAATTTAACGCCATCGCGAAATGCTAGCATGTACATGGCCATGGCGCGGCAGCCTTTGCGTGTGCCAACGCATTGTAGAATGGGTCTTATGCTATCAACGTAGGAGCGTGAAGCGCCGGCTAAAAAGCCGTCGACTTCGCCGCGGCGTAGCATCATGGCGGCGTAGTAGTCGCGTGAGCGTAATAGGTGTTGTGCTTGTGCTTGGGTAACGCCTTTGCGTTGGCGCATTTGGTATAGCTCGTTGGCCATTTGTTGTGCGTGCTCTTTTTGTTGCAGGTGGTGCACAATTTTGATGTTGGGCAGTGTTAGCTTCATGGTGTCGGCTACTTGAGCAATGCGTTTGGGATCGCCTAGCAATACGGGTTGTGCAATGCCCTCTTCTACGAGAATGCGGGCTGCTTGTAGCACACGCTCGTTGTCGCCTTCGGGGAACACAATGCGTGTGGAGCGTGACCGGGCGCGAATGTAGATGAGCTGTAGCGCGTTGCGGGCTGGGTTTACACGCCGTTTGAGGCTGTCGCGGTATGTTTCGTTGTGCAGTGGCTGGGCTGCTACGCCGGTGTCGACGGCTGCTTGGGCTACGGCTGGGGCCACGCGATTGAGTACTCGTGGATCAAATGGTTTGGGTAAAATGTAGTCGGGGCCAAAAGAGAAGGAGGTGTTGCCGTAGGCCAGGCGTACGGTGTCGGGGACCTCCTCTTTGGCCAGGGCGGCAATGGCGTGTGCTGCGGCAATTTTCATCTCTTCGTTGATGCAGCGTGCTCGTACATCTAATGCGCCGCGAAAAATAAACGGAAAGCCCAATACATTGTTAACCTGGTTGGGGTAGTCGCTGCGACCGGTTGCCACAATGGCATCGGGTCGGGTTTGTTTGGCTGTTGGGTAGTCAATTTCGGGCACCGGGTTGGCCAGAGCAAAAACAATGGGGTTTTTTGCCATGGTGCTGAGCATGTGCGGTGTGAGAGCTTTGGCGACCGATAGTCCAATAAATACGTCGGCATCTTGCACAATATCGGCCAGAGTTCTTTTGGGGGTATTGCGCATGAAGATTTTATGGGTTTCATCGACTCCTTTGGTGCGGCCTTCGTATAGTACGCCGCCGCTGTTGGCGACAAAAATGTTTTCTTGTTTGACGCCCAGGCTGACAAAAAAGCGTATGGTTGCCTGGGCTGCTGCGCCAGCGCCGCTCATGGCGATGGTGATGTCGCCGATTTTTTTGTTGGCAATCTCTAGCGCATTGAGCAAAGCGGCGCCGGCAATAATGGCGGTGCCGTGTTGATCGTCGTGAAACACGGGAATCGACAAACGCTTGGTAAGTTCTTGCTCAATCAAAAAACATTCGGGCGCTTTGATGTCTTCTAAATTGATGCCGCCAAATGTGGGCTGCAACGCGGCGACAATGTCAATTAATTTGTGTGGATCTTTTTCATCGATTTCTAGATCAAACACATCGATGTCGGCAAATTTTTTAAACAGGACAGCCTTGCCCTCCATCACCGGTTTAGCAGCTGAGGGGCCAATGTCGCCCAAGCCTAGCACGGCTGTGCCGTTGCTCACCACAGCCACCAAATTGCCGCGTGTGGTATAGCGATACGCATCTTCGGGCGATTTGTGAATAGCTAAGCTCACCTCACCCACGCCAGGTGTGTAGGTCAGCGACAGATCGCGTGCTGTGCTGCAGGGTTTTGTAGAAACCACCTCGAGCTTGCCCGGGCGTGGTTGTTGGTGGTAGCGCAAAGCATCTTGCTTATTCATTATAATTTTACCCTCCTATTGTATATCAGACGGACCAATGCACGGCTGTTGTGTACTAATAAACGGTTGTTGTGTGCGAATGCACTGTTGTGTACGAATACATTGCTGTTGTGTACGAATACACTGTTGTGTACCAAAATAGGCCTGATGCTCACTGTGAAACGATGTTAAACGGGTAGGTACAATGTCGCCTTGCGGATTGTGGTCGGCAGCAAAAGGGGTTAATACACGCAGATAGTTGGGTGTATAGCCCACGTAGAGTTTTTCACTGTTGCAAGTTGCAGCGCGGCCATGATTGGTCTCAGCAGTGGGTAGATCTGCTGTTTGCAGATGCGAGGCGGGCTGTTCGTACAGCACATCGACAACATCGCCATGCCATTGTGCGGCAAACTGCTGTTGCATCTGTTTGCTGAGCTGCCGCAGTTGTGCGCAGCGCTGCCGTTTAACAGCATGCGGTATCTGATCGGGCATGCTGTAAGCGCGTGTGCCTTGGCGTGCCGAATAGGGAAACACATGCATGTGGCCAAACTGCAGCTGCTGCACAAAATCGAGTGTGCATTGCCAATCTTGGTCGGTTTCGCCAGGAAAACCGGCGATCATGTCGGTGGTGATCTGAATGCGCGGCACATGCTGGCGCAGCTGTTCGACCAGCTGGCGGTAAGCAGCTGTCATGCAGCGGCGCGACATGCGTTTGAGCACACCATCGCAACCGCTTTGCAGCGGTAGGTGTACATGAGGCATGAGGCGCGGGTTGCGCCACAGCGTTGCAAAATCGTGCGGTAGATCCCAAGGCTCCACAGAGCCCAGCCGCACCCGCTCGATGCTTGTGCAGCTTAGCACTGTATGCAACAGCTGCATGAGGCTGCTGTTGATGTCGCTGCCATAACCACCCAGGTGTACGCCGGTCAATACCACCTCTTGCACCCCCTCTTGCTGCAGCTCGCGCACAGTTTGCAGCACATCTGACACGCTATGGCTGCGTTCACTGCCGCGCGCCACGGTCACAATACAAAAGCTACAGCGATTGCGGCAGCCATCTTGCACTTTTACAAAAGCACGCGTGCGGCCGCTGCGGGGCTGGGGGTTTGTGGCGGCAGGCAAATGGGCAGCTGTTTTGTGCTGTGTGGTGCAGTCTGGTTGTAGATCGTGCAGTAGCCGTGTGATCAGTTGATCTTTTTGGCTGTTGGGCAGCACCCAGCGCACACCTGGCAGTTGAGCAGCTTGTTGGGGGTGCAACGAAGCATCACAACCCGACATAGCCAACTGCGC
>JBCCEX010000135.1:0-4027 GCA_039030035.1 Myxococcota bacterium | reverse complement strand
CCACGCGGGCCGACAAACACCACCTCTTCATCGGCATCGTCGTCGTACTCGAGAAAAATACGCTGGCGCTGCTGTTGCTCAGACAGCTTCAGCAAGCGGCTCAAAGCAAACTCCGGATGCACAATCACCCGCATCTGTTTACGCACGCGCCCCGTGAAATCCTCTGTGATGGTCGCTTGCAGGCCATCGGCAAGGTCGTGCTCAAACTGCACGCTATGCCCTTCGTGCGTGGTGTAGGTGCGACTCAGGGCGCGTTGATGCAGCGCACGCTCTTGCTGGGCGGCGCGCCGTTGCGCCTGCTGTAGCATGGGGCCTTGCAGGCCGGCGTAGAGGTTGAGGGAGCCTAATTGAACCACCAGCATGAGGCGGGCTAGTAGACGGGATGGGCGTAGTAGCATGATGTTCTCCTTTTGTGTTGTATGGGTTAAAATTCTACGTCGCCTTCGACATCTCCATCGACGACAATGTTTTTGCCCCCGCGTGATGCAGCTTGGCCACCGTTTTGGGCTGTTTGTCTGACCGAAATGTTTGTGTCGTATTGTTGGTTGTTATCGCTTACTTTCATGTTTCTCTTCACAGAGCCTTTGATGTGCAGATTTTTGCCACCTAGATCAGAGAGCTGAGAGTCAGGACTCATGGCTTTTTGGTCAATGGTGGGTGAGCTAATGTTTGAATTGCTTAACGGCGAGAGACTTTCTACCTTGTACATCAGTTCATCTATTTTCTCGTGCGTAGTGGCATGCATTTGCTTGTTGTCAGTGGCCATGGTGTCCAGTTTTTTGTCTAAATTTTCGATGTCGGTGTGCAACTGCTGCGCAAACTCCACTTGGATGTTAAATGATTGGGCTACCTCTTGTAGGCCCTGCAAATCTTGTTGCAGCTGCTGTTTTTGGGTGGCGAACTCTTGTTGCAAAACCTGCTGCACGGTGACGAGATTGTCTTGCAGCTGTGTGCCACCTTGCTGTAGCTGCTGCTGCGCTTGCCGTATGGCGGTGATTTGCTGTTGTAGTTCTTGATCTCGTTGTTCTTGTTGATGCTGTTGCTCTTTTTCATCGTCATTGTTTGTGGATGCAGTAGTGCCTTGTTGGGTCTCTAGTTTGTCTTCTAGCTGCTGCAATTTTGCCTCGAGTGTCTCTTGTAGCTGCTGTTGAATGGGCTGCAGCAGTTCGGTAAGTTTCGGAGCATTGGAGACTTGCTGTGTTTTTTGCAGCTGTTGCAAGAGCTGGTGCTGTTCGGCAAATTGTTGCTTGTAGCCATCTAATTCACTTTGCAGGGTTTGCTTGAGCATGGCTTGTAGCTGTTCGCCCTGTTGTTGCATCATCTCCTTAAATTGTTGTTGCGGTAGCTCATCGTCTACTTGCCACTTGCGCCGCAGAGCATCTTGCACAGCTGTTAAAATTTGTGGCTCTTTGAGCACACGCTGTACCCGTTCATCTTTTTCTGCTTGACGGCGTTGCAGCACATAGAGGTTAAGCTGTTGGCCAAAAGTATTGTTGTTGTTTTGTGCTGCCAGCAATATCAATGCTTCAGCGGCCCTTTGTCGAATGCGCCAGTTGTTTTTAAGCTTAAACTTGTCAAATACAAGGTAGTAAGCCAGCCCAGGAGCTTTTTTGTCCATGCTGTTGAGCACTTGGTCACGAATCGATCTATTTTTGGTATGTTGCAGCACATAACCAAGTGCTTCAACACCCGCATACAAAATACGCCAGTCGCCACGGCAGTCGCCTACCAAATTGATCGACTGCTTATCAAAGCGCTTTTGCTTGTAGGCGTACAGCACCTCTTGCAGCTGTTGCAGCGCTTGCGTGTTGTCGACCGCTTGGGTTTTGAGGTAATCAATAAACACCACCACCTCATACCACTGTTTGTTGTAAGCTTTGGCAATGGCTTTGTAGCAGGTGGTTACCAGCTGCGTTAAGGCCTCTAAGTCGTAATCGTTGACCGCATCGTACAAATTGAGCGCGGAGTCGGCGGCTGTTGTCCACCAGTCGGTGGTATCTGACAGAGCATCGATCATGGCGCGTGCTGTTTGTAGCTCAAAGCGCAAACCGTTGCCTGGGCCGTTATCTTCATCGATGAGATCGAGTGCTTTGTCTAATTTATCAAGCATCTCCTCTTTGTCGTTTGTGTGAACAATTTTGTGCTGCTTAACAGAAACCAAATAGACACTGTGAGCAAAACGACGCATGTGGCGGGCAATTTCACGTTTGATGCCATAGTCTTCCCACTCCACGTCACTACTTGTTAAACTCTCCAGCAGGCTCTCAAAGACCTTGCGTGGGTTGCTCACCGAGCGCAAATCGACTTGATCTAACTGCTGCAGCGCCCGAAATACACGCGCTCTATCGCTATCTTCTAACCCTTGCCGCAGCTGTTTTGCCTGCTGCATGGCATGTTGCTGCGCCTGAACAATTTGATCTGTAAACCCTGTTTGGTGATCAGCTGCAACGCTAGACAGCTGTTTCATGTCTACCAGATCTTGAGCAGCCCACAGCTGCCCTGCCAGTAGTTGAACAACGCATATACCCCCAACAAAACGGCACAATTCGTGTAGTCTCATAGTTTTCTCCTTTTTTGCTGGATAGATCGCCAGCGTGTCTATGGTTTTTTTGTAAATCTAGCCTCAACTTGTGTCAATGCCCAATGACAAAAAAAAGCACCTTTTTGTGACACAAAATATTTTTTTATAAAAATGTAATTGCTTTTTTACCTCTAAAACCTAGATCTTGAAATTCTGTAACTCAAACTAATTCAGGTGCGACATGTCGGCAGCAGATGGTTCGGTGAGGGTTTTGTGCACAATGGCTACCTTTTTGTGGGCGAAGGCGAAGCCTAAAGCGATGATGGGTTGCACGCCGCGTTTGGCAAGGTCGGTGTGATATTGCTTGTCTTGAATCTGCTGCAGTGCTTGTTGGGCGGTGTCGTTGAGCGATGCGGTGTCGTGTATGCAGGTTTTAAACTCCATGACAAATCCGGGGAGCTTTTTGTCTTTGGGTTCGAGTGCTAAATCGTAGCGGCCCAGACCGCTTTCGCGTTGGGAATCGACAATGTAGCGATCGCGTAGGTGGTGCATCATGCCGAGCACAAAGCCGTGGTAAAAACGTTCGGGCTGTTGGCTGCTGGGGTCAAAGTAGCTGCTACTTTCGAGCATAAATCGGGCAAAGTAGTCGGCAAATTCTTGCACCTGTCCTTGTACCAACACCTCAACCAGATCGACCCCGCTAATGCCTTGGGCCAACCCCCGCAGCCATCTGTTGACCAGGCCGCTGTAGAGTCGCCACACCTCGTGGTTGGGAATGCGCAGCTGTACAATTTTGTTGTCGGCATCGGGATTTTCATCGACCTGCACAGCGGTGAGATAGCCGCTGGCTAGCAGCAGACCCCAAAGGTTTTTGTTGTCTGTTGCAACCTCACGCAGCGGCACATGC
Source organism: Myxococcota bacterium (assembly GCA_039030035.1). Classification (GTDB taxonomy): domain Bacteria; phylum Myxococcota; class UBA727; order UBA727; family JABDBI01; genus JBCCEX01. Next base: position 599 of record JBCCEX010000135.1, on the reverse strand, counting down.
TCTTGCACAATTTGCGTGGTGGTGTGTTGTGTTGCAGCTGACAGGAGATCGCGCAAACCCTCCTTGACCTTGGTGTCGGCTTGCGTTAACAGCTGATGGACAAGATGGTTGTCGCTGGTGTTAACCCAGTGCAGGCCTGGTTGTTCTGTGAGCTTGCACAAATCGTTGATCACCGACCAGGGGTTGTAAATCATGGCGGGTTTGTTGCTGCCAAAACGATAACCGTCGTAGGCTTGGCGCACCAAGTCGAAGCGCTCAGCATGGCCCCGTTGCTGCAGCAGCTGTTTGACTTCGTGCTGTGTAAAACCAAACCACGACGAGTAGGGTTGATCGAGCACACCGTAAATACCAGGGTTGTTAAGCTCTGAGAAAATATCCTCTTTGGCAACACGCAAAATACCGGTGAGTATGGCTCGGTGTACAAAATGGGTGTCTTTGAGGCAGTCGCCGAGCAACCCCTTCATGAGATCGCGCATCGGCTTATAGTAGTTGTACTGATAAGCAGCCTGCATGGGGGCGTCGTACTCGTCAATCGCCACCCAGGGTGCCAGACCATTGTGCTTGAGGGTGAGCAATTCTGTTAAAATAACCAAGACTTT
>JBCCEX010000134.1:0-4082 GCA_039030035.1 Myxococcota bacterium | reverse complement strand
GACACGTTTGCTTTGCTGCAGCTGTTGACGAATCCGCTGCAGCGCTGTTTGGCACTCATCAAACCGCGGCAAAAAGGCCAGCAAGGCAAAGTAGTCATCCTCTCGCAGCAGATCGGTGTAGTCTGCAAGCAGCTGTGCCAGCGAATCGGTTCGTACGGAATATGCACTGCTTACCAGCACTTTGATATTGCCCTCTTGCAGCGACCAAGGGGGGGCTACCAATGCACCGCTTTGCTCATACTGCTGCATGAGTGTCTGCGATCGCAGTTTGCTGGCCTCTACGTCGGGTTGGTTAAACGGATGGATCTGCAGCAAGCTCCCCACCACCGCTGTGGCGATCTCCCACAGCACAAACTGCTGCATCACACTCTCTTTGTTGGGCAGGTCGAGCCAAACAACCGGATGCCCCGCCTGCTGCAACTGCTGCAGCTGCTGCTTGGTTTGAGACTCTTGGCCCTGTTGCTGCAAACACAGCGACACAAACAGCCGATCGTTGCCATAAAACTCGGGTGCCAGCAGGGTTTCACCATCGATAGGCACAACACCCCTGCCCTGCTTGCCTGTTGATTCGGCCAGCAGCTGCTCAAGCCAGGCTCCCAGCAAGCGTGTTTGGTTGCAGGTTACCAGGGTGACTTTGTTGCGCCCCTGTTTGGCAAATAGCCCTATCAGCATGCCCAGCAGCACGCCGGGGTTGTCTGCCGGCGCAACTGTGTGTGAGCAGGCTTGCACCATGGACTCTACCGGCCTTACCAGCTGCTGCACCTGCAGCCCCATGGCCATTGCCGGTACCAACCCAAAAGGCGACAGCGCGCTGTAGCGCCCGCCAATACCTGTTTCTCCCACAAAAATGCCCACAAAGCTATTGCGGCGCGCAAACAGATGCAGCGGTGTGTTGAGATCGGTCACAGCCACAAAGTGTTGGCCTGCTTGATCGCTGCCTAGCTGCTGGCATGCTGCATGCCAAAACAGGTCGCGCAGCAGTTGGGTTTCGAGGGTGGTGCCCGATTTGCTTGAGACTATAAACAGCGTTTTTTGTAGATCGAGCTGCTGCCGCAACCGCTCAATTTGGGCTGAATCGGTGGTGTCAAGCACATGCAACCGTGCTTTGGCCTGGCTGCCCAACATATCTGCCAATACTTCGGGTGCCAGGCTAGAGCCACCCATACCCAGCAACACCACATCTGTATGGTTGTCAGGTAGCTTGGCCTGCGCGAGGTTTTGTGCGCCCTGTTGCAGTGGATCAAACGCAGCATCGAGCCACCTCATCCATCTGGCCTCATCGCTGCTGGTCCATAGTGTGGCATCTTTTGACCACAGCCGCTGCACCTTGCGTTTTGCGGTCCAGTGTTCTAGCTGCAGCAGCAGTTGACGAATGATCTGCGCATGCGGCTCTTGCTGCAGCTCGCAGTACAGAGGGTCGGCCGCAAAACAGGCCTGTTGCATGTTGCCGTTTGGATGGTGCTGGTGAACCTGCGCAATTTTTTGCTGCAGTGTCGTGAGCAGGTTGTCAAAGCTTCTGGTAAATTGGTTGATGCCATCTTGCAGCAGCTTGTCGGTGATCTGCGACAGTGATATCGATTCATCTTTGAGAGCCTTGAGCACCGAACGCGCCTGCGCAATCTCTTTGCCAAGGCGGTCTTGTGCTTGACCATGGTGGCGAAAGGCGTCGAGTGTGGCCATAGGCAGTGTGTCGACCGTTTGCGCTCCAGCTAGCTGCTGCACATACAGTACATCGCTGTATGCGGGGTTTTTGGTGCCGGTGCTGGCCCACAACAGCCGCTGCGGCTGAGCCCCTTTGCTGCTGAGCGCTTGCCACTGCTGCGTATCGTGCAGTTGCTGAAACAGCTCATAGGCCATTTTGGCATTGGCAATCGCCGTTTTGCCCAGCAGCGGCTCAAGCAGCGCCCGTTGCGCCGGCCCAGCAGATTTGAGCATACCGTTGAGTTGATCATCTACCGCTGTATCCATGCGGCTCACAAAAAAGCTGGCCACACTCGCCAGCCGATCAATCGCCTGGCCAGCATCGAGCCGATCTTGCAGCCCCCGCATATAAGCCTGCGCCGCCTGCTCGTAAGCCGACACAGCAAACAGCAGCGTGACGTTTACATGTATACCCGCTGCAATCAGCTGACGAATCGCCCGCATACCCGCAGCGGTACCCGGCACCTTTATCATCAAATTGGGGCGATCGATCGCCTGCCACAGCCGCTTACCTTCAGCCAGCGTGTCGGCCGCATTGTGCGCAAAGCGAGGCGACACCTCTAAGCTCACGTAGCCATCTTGCCCCTGCGTGCGCTCATACACAGGCTGCAACAGATCACAAGCGCGCTGAATATCGTCTAGCACCAAATGCTCATAAAGCTGCTGGGCAGTGGCTTGCGGCTGCTGCTGCAAAAAATCCAAAATAGCCGGTAGATAGTATTCGCTACCGGCCTCAATTGCCCTTTCAAAAATTGTTGGGTTGGAGGTAACCCCCTTAAGGTCATCCTCCTCAATCAGTTGTTGCAGCAGCCCACTGTTGAGAAGATTCCTATCCAAAAAGTCGAGCCAAATCGACTGCCCCAAATGCGATAGCTGTTGCAACGGGTTCATGTTATACTTCCTCCTACACTGTAAACAGTCTAGCCCAGCTGTTTGATTCCTGCACCTGTTGATGCCGTTTCACCGCTTTTTTTTAAATCCCACAAACAGCACCTCTTCTTTAAAAGGAGCCCCTTTTTTTGCCATATGGCTAAAAAAAGCAGAAAAAACGAGAACCTTCAATGGAATTTTCTTTAGAGAATTGGCACAACAAACACCAGCAAACTTGCGGCAATACTTATGGTTGTGTAAGCTAACTGATCTGGAGGTGCAGCAATGTTTGCAACAACTCAAAAACTTATCATAGCAACAGCTCTGCTGGGGTGTTGCAGCGCATTTGGGGCCATGGACCCGCTAGACGTCGCTGTTGGTGTGAACAACAGTGACACTCCCCCTGTCAACAGGCCTCACGCTGCTGCCTACAGTGCAAGCCTAAAAGAGATGCAAATGCTGGCGCAAGGAGAGCTAGAAATTGATATGAATCACCAAAGTTTTGGCAAAATTACAGCACTACACCATGCGGCAGAGGCTGGTGATCTCAAAACTGTTATGCGACTGGTGCAAGAGACAGTCGCAAACGCAGATTTAGAAGATTGCTTTGGTCGAAAACCGCTACACGCAGCCGCCATGGGTGGCCGCCTTCATGTTGTGCGGTGGCTGATTGTTGAAGGATACGCCGATTTAGAACAACCCGATCACCATGGCTATACAGCCTTGCACTGGTCGGCGATGCAGGCAGAAGATCGCCACATAAAGTTGGTACAATGGCTGCTAAATCAAGGCGCAGACCCCCAAAGCCTTGAGGATTTGACCGAGTATTTCAGTAACCGATACAACAATGTAAGCACTCTATTACAGAATCGCAAATACTACGTTCGCCGCGCCAAAAAGGCCATGTACGATGCCTTAAAACCTCACAACAAACAGTGGGAAGGTTTGTTGCCGGTGCTGCACCAATACCTTGGTTGGAGAAGCATCGAATGCAGCATGATCAACAGCAAAGACGATAAAGAACTACAAGAAGCGCTAGCAAAATTGACCAACAAACCTAACCAATGCTGTAAGCTGTCTTGCGCTCTTTTGTAGCAACCAATACAGCCCTACCTATCGCTACGTACGGTTCAAAGAGCCTTAATCTCTTGTTGCGACAGGCCAGATGCTGCTGCAATAGTGGCTAGATCTACACCTGCAGCCTTGAGTGCCTTGGCAATTTCAATGGCTTTATTCTTTGCCTCTTGCTCATGCCCCTCTTGTAGCCCCTTTTGATGACCTAAAATCCCGAAAAGTGTAACAAGGTTTCAGTGCGCAGCGGTATGACCCGCTGGGCTAGATATGGGGCTAATACGCAACGCTGAAGCTAGGAATAAAACACCTCACACAAGCAAGAGGCTACTGCCGCCTTTCTCAACCACTATCAGCTAGAAGCTGATAGGTTGCGGTTTCTTTTTAAGAAACCGATCTTGGCTGGAAGCCGGCGTGACCTAGCTTTCTAAAGAAATATT
>JBCCEX010000133.1:0-4109 GCA_039030035.1 Myxococcota bacterium | reverse complement strand
CAGCAGCAGTGCAGCCACCATCGCTTTGCTGTACATCACCAGGCGGCCAACTGCAACAGCCAGCAGCAGCATCGAGGGCTTTATGCCGGGCGGGCGCAGGGCATTTTTGCTGGCCAGGTTATTGTCGACAAAGAGGCAGTTGGCACACAGGCACATCAATTGAGTCGCAGCCTGCTGCTATCGCCCCAAGCTCAAGCCTACAGCGAGCCGCAGCTGCAGATCGACACCGACGATGTGCAGTGTGGCCACGGCGCCACCGTGAGCCAGCTTGACGAAAATGCCCTGTTTTACCTGCAGTCACGCGGCATTGAGCGCTATCGCGCCCACTGCATGCTTACCGAGGCCTTTGCGCAAGATGCGCTGCACAACCTCCAACCTGCATGGCTACATGGCTGGCTACAGCAGCGCGTTAACCGGCTGCTATCTGCTGTGGCATCTGCATGACCAAGAAATAAAAGGGCTGTACAATCTGTTACATTCATCAGAAGGGGTGAAGACGCCGTGACAAATATCGCTGCTATTTTGGGCCAAGATGAGCATCTGCTCAGCCATACATGTCGTACGGTTACCAAAGATCAACTACAGCTGCCTGGGCCCGATTTTATTGATCGGGTTTTTGCCAACAGCAACCGCAGCCCTGCCGTGTTGCGCAATTTGTCGACGCTGCTGCAGCATGGCCGTTTGGCCGGCAGTGGCTATGTGAGCATTTTGCCGGTCGATCAAGGCGTTGAGCACTCAGCAGGTGCGTCGTTTGGCCCCAATGCAAGCTACTTTGACCCAGCTCGTATCATGCAGCTGGCTGTTGAGGCCGGCTGTAGCGGGGTTGCTACCACCTACGGCGCTTTGGCTATTGTGGCGCGTGCGTACGCTCACAAAATTCCGCTGATTCTCAAATGCAACCACAACGAAACCCTCTCTTGCCCGCCCTTGGCCGACCAAACATTGTTTGCGCAGGCGCAGCAGGCGTTTGATATGGGGTGTGTGGGCGTGGGTGCGACTGTTTACTGGGGCTCGCACGCTTCGCGCCAGCAGCTACAGCAGATTAGCGGGCTGTTTGCGCAGGCGCATCAGCTGGGTCTGTTTACCATTTTGTGGTGCTACGTGCGCAATACAGAATTTAAAAAGGGCAACACAGATTATCAGTGCGCTGCCGATCTAACCGGCCAGGCCAACCATTTGGGGGCTACTTTGGGAGCCGATATTGTCAAACAAAAGCTGCCTACCTGCAATGGCGGCTACCGCAATATTGGCTTTGGCCACAGCTGCGATGCCATGTACAGCAAGCTGTGCAGCGATCACCCAATTGATTTGGCTCGTTACCAGGTGGTCAACAGCTACATGGGTCGCTGCGGTCTAATCAACTCGGGTGGGCCATCGGGCAAAGATGATCTACGGCAGGCGGTGATGGCTGCCGTTATTAACAAACGCGCCGGCGGCATGGGGCTGATTTGTGGCCGCAAAGCATTTCAAAAGCCGCTCACAGAGGGCATTGAGCTGCTGCATGCAGTGCAAGATGTTTATAGCGATGCAACCATCACCGTTGCATAAACCATGCGCACAATAGGAGGTAGCTTGTGGCAACAACACAACCGCAATTTAGCATTCGCTTGGCAACCCGCAAAGATAGCAAGTTGGTGCTTGAATTTATTCGTGATCTCGCACGCTTTGAAGAGCTGCTGCACAAAGTCACCACCACACAAAGGCAGCTGCAGCAGACTCTGTTTCACGACAGCCCCTTAGCATCTGTTGTTTTGGGCTACGAAAACAAAGAACCTGCAGCGTTTGCTGTCTATTTTTTTGGTTTTTCTACCTTTCAAGGAGGTCCTATTTTGTGCATTAGCGATCTGTTTGTGCCCACCCAACACCGCGGCAAAGGCTATGGTCAGGCACTCATGCAGCACCTGTCAAAAATCGCGTTAGATCGCGACTGCGTTTGCGTTGAATGGGGTGCCATTAAGTACAACACCGCAGCAACAGGATTTTACGAAAGGCTAGGCGCCAAACCGGTAAAAGAGAGACTTATCTACCATCTCAATCACGACACCATGACCACTTTGGCTCAAGGCAAATTGCCAACTCAAGAGCCGTAAGCCTCGCTGCAGCTCTTTTTTTGCTATGATCTGCCCCATGGGCAGCTCAATTGTCACACCTTGGCAACGGGGATTTTGTGTGGGTCAACGCCGTGCACCTGAGCACTATCCGGCCCCCAGTGCCCATACAGCCACCGCTATAGCACAACCATACACATTTTGCATCGATACCCAGCCGCAGCACCCAACCGCTTTTGACGTTGCCCTACTGACAGCTGCGCCATCTTTTGCAAGCGGCGCTGATTTTAGACCCTCTTGCCGGCAACGGCTTGTGCAGTACTTTGACCAAGCAGCCTACCATGCCCACCAACACGGCTATCCAGCTGCGCTCATCGAAGCCGACGAAGATAGTGCAATGCACGCTTTACTATCCCCCCGCACCAGTCCTCTTACAACCGAGGTCGATCGCATCTCGCTGTTGGTATCTATTTGCCAGGCTGTGAAAAAACACTGCCCTATATGGGGTGTAGCTTTGCTGGCCGAAGAGCTGTGCCCGGGTGGTTTAGACCCTCTTGCAGCTCAGCAGATCGCTTTAGCTGTACAAGAGGCGGGCAGCCATTTTTTAATCGCTTCGGCTGGCACCCGTGATTTTCCCGCTCTCAAGTGGCGCCGCAGTACCGGCAAAAAGCAGCAAGATCCTAGCCGCAATCAGCAAACCCCTCCTGTGTGGTTGGCTAGTAGCCTATGGCTGCGCACGCTGCCACAATTGCAGATTCCACTGCTGGCACAAAGCCCGCAGCGTACTATATCTGCAGCTACCGCAACGCAAGCGCAACAGTTGAATCTACAAGGCGTGGTGGTTTGGATATGAGCGAGTCACTACGGCTGTGCGGCAGCCGGTTCGGTAAGTGTCTTATGGGCAATGGCTACCTTATTAAAAAACAGTGCCGCTGTGTTGCTTGTGCGGTGTTTGCACGACACGCTATAATCATGGGCATGAGGGTGCAATGAGGCTAAAAAGGCTACCGGTTGTGAACAACACTGCTGCTGTGCCGCAGCCGCCACAATGGTTGCGGGTGCGTGCCCCTAGCGGCAAGAGATATGAGCAGCTGCGGCAGCTGGTAGAGAGCAAACGGCTGCATACGGTGTGCGCTTCGGCTTCGTGCCCCAATATGGGGGAGTGTTGGAGCAACGGCACAGCTACCTTTATGATTCTGGGCAATATCTGCTCGCGTGCCTGCCGCTTTTGTCATGTGAAATCTGGGCGGCCCGAGCCGGTAGATCTACAAGAGCCGCAACGTTTGGCACAGGCGGCTGCACGCATGCAGCTGCGTCATGTGGTGATTACATCGGTGGCGCGAGACGATCTGCCCGATGGCGGCGCACAGCACTTTGCCAACTGCTTGCAGGCTGTGCAGCAGCAGCTGCCGCAGGCAACACTGGAGGTGCTGGTTCCCGATTTTGCGGGTCAACAGCAGGCGATTACCGTACTAGCCAATGCGCCGCTGCATGTGTTCAACCACAATCTCGAAACTGTTCAGCGGCTCACAGCATCTGTGCGTGCAAAGGCGACCTATCAACGATCGCTACATGTGCTGGCCACAGCCAAGCAGCTGGCGCCCCATTTGCAAACCAAAAGCGGCCTCATGCTGGGGTTGGGCGAACAACTCGATGAGGTGCGGCAGGCGCTGCGCGATCTGCGTGCAGCGCAAGTGAGCATTGTAACCTTGGGGCAGTATCTACAACCCAGCGGGCGTCATACGCCGGTTGTTCGCTTTGTACCCCCTGCCGAATTTGATGAGCTGGCTGCTTTTGCCCGCAGCATAGGGTTTGCCCATGTCGAAAGCGGACCGCTGGTGCGCTCGAGCTACCATGCTGAAAAAGCTGTGTCGCCTGTATTGCAACATGCAGGGCTAACGCATTAAGAAAAACATCTTCAGGTGCTTACTCTACTAGTAGAGGTACGGTGTTACGTAGCAGGGAGGTGTCTATGGGGGCGTTAAAAGAAGAGTGATTGAGCTAGCGGCCGCCGGCAATCTTATGTTCAAGCTTAGCTAACAGTTGTGTGATGCGTTGTTT
>JBCCEX010000132.1:0-4132 GCA_039030035.1 Myxococcota bacterium | reverse complement strand
GGGCGCAAAACGGTAAAATGATATTGAAAGGGATTCAAGAGAGCCTGCACGGACCAATTGGAGATAGAGCGATGAGTATTGCAGATATTTTGAAGCATGAGGGCAGGCAGCTAGGTTTGCGAGAAGGTGTGCAGGAAGGTTTGCGGAAAGGTGTGCAAAAGGGCAAGTTGAAAGGTCGGCTAGAGGGTAAGCTGGAGAAGGCGTTAGAAATTGCCCGTAATATGTTAAGCAAAGGCATGTCGGTGGCGACGATTGCTGACGTGACGCAGCTGCCTTCTCGAGACATCAAAAAACTGCAGCAAACTTCTCGTTGAATTAAGTGGCTGGTGCCAACTGGGCATCAACAGCAAACGGATTTAACAGGGGCAACAGATGATTGGGTGCATCTGCTTCATGCAGCGTATGATCTGATCAAACCTAGCGACACTGCCCAAAGCGGTGTGCAACCGTTGCAAAAGCAGCTGCTTGCGCGTGAGCCATCAAAACATTATCCACGATTTTGCTCAGGCATTTTTTGATGTAAAAAAGAGCTTTTATATTGCCCCTACCACTGCTGTTGCGCAGGCTTTGATCGATTGGCTGCAGCAGCAGATGCTGTTTTATCCAGATGAAAAGGAGCAGGAGCGTCGTGCGGTTATCTCTTATCTGCAGGCGAAGATGCATCCGGATTGATATCGGTTGCGGGGAACATACGCCAAGGGCGGTTGTGCAGTGCAAGATCAGACAGATTGCCTGTAGGCAGCTGGCTAAAACGCTGTTTGATCTCTTGCATGCTGTCGCCCCCCAACTTGTGTAGCAGTGCATCGGTGAGCACCATAGCCACCATGGCTTCTACAATGGGCACGGCGCGTGTAACGGCACAAAAATCACTGCGTTGGTAGCGCGTAGGTTCAGGTTGGCCGGTTGCCAAATTGACGCTGCTTTGTGGTGTGAGTGTGGTGCTAATCGGTTTCATGGCGGCGCGTACTACCACCGGCTGCCCGTTGCTAATGCCCCCCTCAATACCCCCTGCGCGGTTGCTGCTGCGCTCAATGTGGCCGCCATCGCGCTGCAGCTGAAAGGCATCGTGCACCTGTGTGCCCTGCTTGCTGGCATTGGCCAAGGCGGGGCCAACCTCCACCCCCTTTATGGCCGGCACACTCATCACCGCCATGGCCAGTTGCGCATCGAGGCGGCGATCCCACTGCACATGGCTACCCAGCCCAATAGGCACCCCCACAGCAGACACCTCCACAACGCCGCCAAACGTATCGCGCTGCTTCATACAGGCAAAAATGGCTTTGTGCACCCGCTCATCATGCTCACTGTTGCAAAGAGCAAAGGCGCTGTTGGCCGCCTGCTGCATGCGCTGTTTGCACTCTTTTGGCGTATAGCTGTGCTGCTGATCATCAATCTGCAACGGCCCAACCTGTACCACCCAGCCCCCTAGCTGAATGTTGAGCTGCTGCAGCAACTGCTGGCACAGCGCTGCGGCACACACTCGCATCGCCGTCTCACGTGCACTAGAGCGCTCTGAGCCATGGCGCAAATCGTTGTAACCATATTTGATAGCTGCTGCATAATCCACATGGCCCGGCCGCGGAGTGGTCATGGCGTCAACCTCCCGATCAATCCAATTGCTGTGATCGGCGTTGTCCAGATGCAACGCAATAGGCCCTCCCGTTGTCACCCCCAACACCACCCCAGCACTGATACGCACCCGATTGCGCTCCATGCGCATACGCGCACTTTTGCCAAAGCCCTGCTGCCGTCGCTGCATTGCTTGCTGCATGGCCTGCATGTCAACAGCAAGCCCAGCAGGCATCCCTTCGACAACAGCCGTCAGCGTAGGCCCATGGCTCTCGCCGGCATTTAAAAAACGCAGGATGTTCATGTTGCTCGCCTCAAAGATGTGTAGCTGTTCATACGCATAAGAGAATATTACCGCAAAAACTTCTGCGAGGTTTATTGAGGCAGGGCTGATATATAAAAAATTTAAAAGTATTCGCTTATACAGCGGTTGGTGTGTCATTTTGTGCGGCCCCTGCATCGCTTGTAGGCTGTTGCTGCGGCGCAATAATATCAAGCAAAGCCTGGCCATAGCGCTGTATTTTCATGTCGCCAATGCCATTGATCTGCAGCATCGCTTGGAGCGACTGCGGTTTTTGTAGTGCCAGCTCCATGAGTGTTTTGTCGTGAAAGATCACATAGGCGGGCACGTTTTGCTCTTTGGCCAGCTGTTGGCGTAGCTCCTTAAGGCGTTGGTAGAGTGCTTTGTCGGCCTCGCTGTGTAGCTGCAGCTGAATGGGTGTGCCTGTTGCTGTGGATTTGGATGCAATCACAGACGATTCGCGTTTGGGGTAGGTGCGTAGGGCAATGGAGTCGCGGTTGCGCAAAAAGAGTCTGCCTTTGGGGGTAATGCGCAAGCCGCCATGGCCGGCGATATCGACCTCGAGTAGATTGTGAGCAACCAGCTGGCGAAAAATATTTTGCCACTGCTTTTTGCTATACTGTTTGCCAATGCCAAAGGTGCTTTGCCGCTGGTGGCCAAAGCGGCAAATGCGGTCGTTGGTTTTACCCAACAGCACATCGATGAGGTACGAAACACCAAACAGCTGGCCGGTGCGGTGCACACACGACAGCGCTTTTTGCGCGTCTACAGTGGCATCGAAGGTTTCGGGCTTGTTTTGGCAGGTGTCGCAGTTGTTGCAAGCTTCGCAGCAATCGCCAAAGTATTCGAGCAAAATTTTGCGGCGGCAGCGCGAGGCTTCGCAAAACCCTAGCAGTGCGTTGAGTTTTTGCTGCTCAATCCGTTTTTGGTTGTCGGGGGCGTTGGAGCTGTCGATCCATTGCCGATGCATGGCCACATCTTCTAGTCCATAAATCATATAGGCATTGGCAGGCAGCCCATCGCGGCCGGCACGCCCTGTCTCTTGGTAGTAGGCCTCAATGCTTTTGGGAATGTTCATATGCACCACAAACCGCACATCGGGCTTGTCGATGCCCATGCCAAAGGCAATAGTGGCCACCACTACCGCTCGCTCTTCGCGCACAAATCGTTGCTGATTTTCTGCACGCACACGCGATGATAACCCAGCGTGGTAGGGCAGGGCGCACACCCCCTTGTCTTGCAGCCAAGCGGCCATGTCGTCGACCTTTTTGCGCGAAATGCAGTAGACAATGCCGCTATCGAGCGCATGGTGCTGCTCAATAAACTGCCACACCTGCTGTTTGGCGCTGTTGCGCTCAACAACCGCATAGTGGATATTGGGCCGATCAAAACCGCTCACATAGGTGGTGCCCTGCTGCAGCTGCAGCTGTGTGACAATGTCTTTGCGTGTAGGGCTGTCGGCTGTAGCTGTGAGGGCAATGCGAGGCACATCGGCAAACGTTTGCGCCACAACAGACAGCTGCGCATAGTGAGGCCGAAAGTCGTGCCCCCACTGCGACAAACAGTGTGCCTCATCAATTGCAAATAGCGCCGGATTGCACTGCTGCAGCAGCTGCAAAAACTCCGGCATCACCAGCCGCTCAGGCGCCACATAAAGTAGATCGATATCGCCCGCCAGCAGCCGATCTTTAATATCTTGCACCTGCACATAGGGCATGCCCGAATGGATCGCCTCAGCCGCAATGCCCAACTGCTGCAGCGCAGCAATTTGATCCTGCATAAGAGCAATAAGCGGCGACACCACAACACCCACTCCCTCACGGCACAAAGCGGGAATCTGATAACAAAGCGACTTACCCGACCCAGTAGGCATCACCACCAGCGCATGCCCACCCGCAACAACATGCTCAATAATCTCCTGCTGTCGGCTACGAAAGCTGCTGTAACCATACAGCTGCTGCAGGCACTCAAGAGGCTGTCTGTTCATGGTTGCACCCGCGCTGCTGTTGTTTGCTGTAGCCAGCGGCAGTAATCTGCATCGCCATCAATCACTGGCAGCACCAAAATTTCAGGAGTATCATCGCTGTGCAGCTGTTTGATCAGCCGTATGAGCCGCGCTACACAGTGCTGATTAGTTTTGCATACCATGCTACACTCCTGCCGCTGCTGCAGCTGTCCCTGCCACTCATACAAGCTAGTGCCCATGCTGTGCACATGCACACAGGCAGCCAGCCGCTGCTGCAGCAGCTGCTTAGCAATCCG
>JBCCEX010000131.1:0-4150 GCA_039030035.1 Myxococcota bacterium | reverse complement strand
GAGAATGCTACGTTGCAGCGTGCGCAGCGCAAGCAGATTGTTGTGTTGGAACTCAAGCTGATTCATCGCAACGATGGGGCCGACAGTATGATAAAAAAGGGTCTACAGCAAATAGCTCGCTACGTGGATCGGTTTCATACGCCCGAGGGGCATCTATTGATCTTTGATCGTCGCGTTGGCAAAAGTTGGGATGAACGCATTTGGGTCAAGCAAGATCAAGCTGACAATGGTCAATCGATTACGGTGTGGGGGTTGTAGCGGCGCTACGCTTTAGCACTTTTGTTATGTAGTAAATGACACGGAAGCAATTTTGTTGCACCGGTGTGCTTGTGGCAAAGCAGGTGCTATATATACAGTATGCAACCTCTTGTATCGCACCCGCTTGATCGCAATTGGCAACCTGAAGCTGTGCTGCTGTTGGCTTATGGCGCAGCGCATTGTTTGGATGAGGTACCGGACTTTGTGCGGCATGTGCGTGGGGGGCGAGAGACATCGCAGCAGCTGCTGCAAGAGACAACGGATCGCTACCGCCAAATTGGTGGTTCGCCGCTGCACGATATTACCAATCGGGCTGCCGGCCGATTGCAGCAGGCACTCAACAAGCCGGTTTATGTCGGCATGCGCCATAGTCGGCCATTTATACACCAAACACTGGCGCAAATGGCCGATGCGGGTGTGAAGTCTTGTGTGATTATCTGTTTGGCACCGCACTATAGCAGCATGAGCATTGGGGCATACCATAGGGTATTGCTCAGCGGGTTGCGCGATCTAAACTACGACCTGCAGTACGCCTTTGTACAAACCTGGCATCACCATCCGCTGTTGGTGCGGCTGTGGGCCAATGCGCTGCAATGTATGTTGCAAGACAGCGGCCTATCGGCCAACCAGCTGCAGCCAACGCAGCGTGTGCTGTTTAGTGCCCATAGTTTGCCCCAACGCATTTTGCAGCAGCGCGACCCCTACCCTCGTCAGCTGCAGCAAACGGCGCAGTTGATTGCCATGCATGCTGGGTTGGCCTCTTCGTGTTGGGAGCTGCTGTTTCAAAGCGCTCCGTCTAGCCCCGAGCCGTGGCTAGGGCCGCAAATAGAAGATCGGCTGCCGCAGCTTGCCGATCAAGGGGTGCAGCAGCTGTTTATTGTGCCCATCGGTTTTGTTTGCGATCACCTCGAGGTGCTGTACGATTTGGATATTCTCGCTTGCAACATTGCACAAAGCAGCAATATGCAGCTACGCCGTACAGCAATGCCCAACGATAGCGCAGAATTTATCGCAGTGCTGCAAAGCGTCGCCCAAGGGGTTTGCCAGCAGGTTTAATGGAATGCGGCAAAACTAAGCTTTTTGTGCTTGGCGCAGCAACAATGCAATGGATTTTTTATTGGCTGTGCGCAGCGCACGCGTAGAGAGTCTTACCCGCACAAATCGACCGGTCTCAATGTCGTAAATCCGCTTTTTCTGCACATTCACTTTTTGACGTCTCTTGGTTTTGATATTGGAGTGAGATACATGATGACCGCACATAAAAGCCTTTTTTGTCACTCGACACATTGCCATAATTCGCTCTCCTTTGCTGTTTTGTCTTCCTATTAGCTATAACACATCGATTCAGATTTTTCATCCCACCGCCTGTAAAACACAAGCCAATGAAATAATTATGTGAACAAATTGGTTGCTAAATTAAAAGGCAAAAAAGGAGGAATGGTGCTAGAGGTCAAAACCAACTATCGGATTCACACGAGCATTTTGATAACTGCTATGTGGCTGCTCAACGCCTGCGGTAACAGCGACAAATCGCAAGCAACCCAGAACCTGGCATTTAATAGCGACATCACCTCACAAGCAAGTGTGCAACAAAAATTAATATCCTGCATATCAAAAGGCTCCCTCTCTTGCAGTTTACCAGGCAATGGCTGTACACATCTTAAATCTTATTGCAGCCAAGAGTCTAGCTCATCACTCATTAAAAGCTGCAGCTGCAGAAAAACATGCTTGCTAGATTGCAACGATATCAAAACAGCAGATCTTTGTCATTGGACCGCAGTCATACGCAGAGCGTTTAGCCAATCCTCTTGCGAGGAAAGAGCTCGTGAAACAGCTAGAGAAAAGGCAGTGGCTCTCAGCGAGGGCAATATCGCTGCTATATGCCGTTGGGTAGAGATACAATACAGCAAAATACCCGCCGACAAAGAGGTAGACTATGGCATTGTAGGCTGCAGTTGGCAGGGGGGGAAATGTTTAAACGTCTACTCGGTTGGCAGTACAGGCCCTAACGACCTGAATAATGATAAATGTATGACAAAAGGGGCTGTTGTAAAATAGGATATTTTGGTCAATATTCGTACAACGTGCTGTTGCTAGCAGCAGCCTACCAATAGAGTGTTCATATGCACAATACAGCAAGATAGATTGTCTAAAAGCGGCTGCGATTTGATTCTGGCCAGCCCATTCGCGTTGGTGATATACTGTTGGCAGTGAGGCTGCTGCATACAACATTACCATCTCTCAAAAGTGTGCAGCTGTATGGTTATGGCCTGCCCTTGCGCCGCCCGCTTACCACGCAGACAAACAGCAAACATGCAGCTCGTATGCGCCGCGGTTTGTTGGTGGCGCTGCACAGCAAGCAGGGGGATATTGGCTGGGGCGATATTGCCCCTTTGCCTGGCCTGCATGCTGAATGTATGCAGCAGGCCAAACAGCAGGCTATCTGTTTGCTGCAACAGCTGCTGCATCATGCTGCAGGGGCTGAAGGTTATGAGATGTACAATGCCGCGGCAGCAGCGTCGTGTGTACGCTGGGGCATTGACACAGCTTTGGCTCATTTACAACAACAGCAGCAACCAACTATATTGTGCAGCCATGTGGCTCTCAACGCTTTGGTGCCGCCTGGTGACTGCCGGCAGATGCGCGCACACGCCCAGCAGCTGCTACACGCTGGCCATAAATGCCTCAAGTTGAAAGTAGGACATTTGTTGCCGCTGGCGGCAGCTGGTTTGTTGCAGCACATCTACCGCCTAAGCCAATGTTACGGCGCCACCATACGCTTAGATATGGGGCAACAGTGGTCGCTGCAGCAGGCGCTGCTGTTTGGCCAGCACATCAGCCCGCACTGGATTGAATACGCAGAGGAGCCACTAACCAACCCGCAGCATATTCCCCAGCTCCATGCCCACAGCGGTATATGGTGCGCTTTAGACGATACACTGCACAAAATGCCAGCCAAACAATGGATAGCACTGCGAGGGGTACGTGCCTGGGTTGTTAAGCCCAGCCTATTGCCAGGCGGTTTACCGCAGTGCCACAAGCTGCAGCAGCAAGCTCATAAACGCAAGATTGACCTGATATTGAGCTCCTGCTTTGACAGCAGCCTTGGGCTGCGCCACCTCGCCTACTTAGCTGCCACCCTCTCACCAACCCCAGCAGCTGCCGGCCTGCTAACCTCCTGCTGGTTTAGCGCCGATGTAATGCCCTCACTGCCTGTTGCAAAAGGTATGGTACATCTGCCAACACTCATGCAGCAGCTCAACAGGTTTGATGCACGCCACAGCCCTGCATGCCGCGTGTTGTGGCAGAGAGACTAGGCAAAAGTTGCCTCAGTAGATGACTGATAGCAAGCTATCTGTCGTGAGCACACTGGTATCCTCTCGCCTACTATCTTGTATTGCCAACCATTATGGGTTTTATTATGCCGAGTCTCACAGGTAAAAAAACTGGGCAGCCGGCACGTATACACGCACCAGCTGCCCAGCTGCATCAAGATGCATCTTTCTTAGTGAAAGGCTGCAGCTAGTAAAGCTCTCAATCTATCAGCTTTTTTCCTGATTATGTATGAGCTTATTCCTCCTATATATTCCCGGCTTTTTCAGCCTTAATCATCATCCGAAATAGCTTCCTTTAACGTTGATAGCGGCGGAAGCACAGTTCTGAATTTTTGCTCTTTGTATACCAAACTTTGCAGCTGTGTTTTTAACAACATTTCTAGCTTCTCCATTGTGACCTGATTTCCTGCAGACGCCATACTACCCCCTAACTTTAAAATTTGCTCCACCCTCTTTTTATCATTCGAGTTCTTATTATCCATCCAATCATCAGCATTCTCCATCCAATTATCAGTATCATTATCATTCGTCCACTTCAGACCATGCTTCTTGAATTT
>JBCCEX010000130.1:0-4280 GCA_039030035.1 Myxococcota bacterium | reverse complement strand
TTCGATAGATAGGTTTGACAGCAGCTGCAGTGCGGCGCGGCGGTGTCGATTTTTTGCGTGGCATTGTGGTTTGATTCTCTCTGACTCTAAGGCTATCTTATCGCACAACGGTGTGTGAGCATACTTTTTTGCTGGTTTAGGTAAATTTTTGGTAACCGTAGCAATAGGGCTATTACACTTATGCAAGGGCGTCTGTTGAGGCGCCCTTTTGTTGTGGTTACACATCTAAGTTAACCACATCCAGGGCGGTTGATTCGATAAACTCGCGCCGTGGCTCTACCTCTTCGCCCATGAGGGCGGTGAAAGCTTCATCGGCCTCTACGGCATCGTCGATGTTGACCTGCAAAAAGCGGCGGCGGGTGGGGTCCATGGTGGTTTCCCATAGCTGGTTGGCGTTCATCTCGCCCAAACCTTTGTAGCGCTGGATGTTTTGGCCTTTACGGGCTGTTGTGTCGCAATGCTTTGCTAGCTGTTGCAGGTTGTCAAACAGGGTTTCTTGTTCACCTTGCAGCACGCGGTAGGGGCCTGTGGGTAGCTGTTTGACCTGCTCAAGCAGGCGTTGCAGTTCGCGAAACTCAACGCTGCGTAGCAGTGCAGCACCTATGCGTGTGCGTACGGGGGTGGCATTGACATGTAGCGTGATGTCTAGTTCGTTGACTGCGGGTGGCTGTGGCTCTGGAGACTCTTCTTGTGATGCGGAGGGGGTGTGCTGAGGTTGTTGCACCTGCTGCAGCTGCACAGGGAGGGTGTCGGCAGCGTGCTGCTGCAGATGATCTTGCAGCTGCTGCAGGCACTGTGTGCTGTCTTGCAGCCAACCGGTGTCGTCGTTCCATGTCACGCAGTGGGCGAGGGCATCGAGTAGATGGCGGTTGTAGCGGCGCTGCAGATTGTCTAAGCCTCTGTGGTAGGCCAACATGCAGGTGACTGCTTGACGGACTGTGTTGGCTTGCAGCTGCGCCTGCTCTTTGTAGACTTTGGTAGAGGTGAGCCAGGCATCGATTAAAAAGCGTTCTAGCACTTCGTCATCTTTAAAATAGAACTCTTTTTTGCCCTTTTGAATGCGGTATAGCGGCGGCTGGGCAATATATAGGTAGCCTTTTTCGATGAGTGGGCGCATCTGTCGATAAAAAAATGTTAGCAGCAGTGTACGAATGTGGCTACCGTCGACATCGGCATCGGTCATCAGCACAACTTTGTGGTAGCGTGCTTTGGTGGCATCAAACTCCTGCGGGCCAATGCTGGTGCCTAAAGCGGTAATGAGCGATGTGATCTCCTGATTGCTTAGCATGCGGTCAAAACGGGCTTTTTCGACGTTGAGAATTTTACCACGCAGCGGCAAGATGGCCTGAAAACGGCGATCGCGTCCACTTTTGGCGGTACCGCCGGCGGAGTCTCCCTCTACAATGTAGAGTTCTGATTTTTCAGGATCTCGCTCCTGGCAATCGGCCAGTTTACCGGGCAAAGAGGCACTTTCGAGCACACCTTTGCGGCGGGTGAGTTCACGCGCTTTGCGCGCCGCCTCGCGGGCACGACACGCTTGTACAATTTTTTGACAGATCGCTTTGGCTTCATTGGGATGTTCTTGCAGCCAGGCGCCAAGCTGGTCAACAACAAACCCTTCGACGACCGGGCGAATCTCCGACGACACCAATTTATCTTTGGTCTGCGAACTAAATTTGGGATCGGGCAGCTTCACCGATACCACGGCCGTGAGGCCTTCGCGCATATCTTCTCCTGTTGGGGCTGTTTTGCCGATCTGTTTGGCAAACTGCTGCTGTACGTAGCTGTTGAGGCTACGGGTGAGCGCTGCACGAAAACCGGCCAGATGTGCACCACCGTCGTTGTTTTTGATGTTGTTGGCAAAGCAAAAAACCCGCTCTTGATAGGAGTCGCTCCACTGCAGCGCAATTTCCACCTCATAAAAGAGATCATCGCGCGAGCCCGGCGCCGGTTTTTTGCCAGCCATGCAGACGGGATCGGGGTGTAGTGGGCTGCTGCTACGGGTAAGATGCTGCACAAACTGCCGGATACCATCTTCAAAGATAAAGGTATGTTGCTTGCCAGAGCGCTCATCAACAATGTGAATCGAGACCCCTTTATTTAAGAAGGCCTGCTCACGCATACGGGCCGAGAGTTGATCAAAGTGAAACTGCACCTGTGAAAAGATAGTTGGGTCGGGCCAAAAGCGAATAAAGGTACCGCGACCCTGAGCTTCGCCCAGCTGCTGTAGCTGACTGATGGGCTCGCCCTGTGCAAAGGTCTGTTCGTAGCGTTTACCATCGCGATCTACACGCATCAGCAACTTGGTGCTCAGCGCATTGACTACACTCACACCCACACCGTGCAGCCCACCCGACACCTTGTAGGAGTTTTGGTCAAACTTACCACCGGCATGCAGCTCACATAAAATCACCTCACATGCCGGTTTGCCCGAGGCGTGCATGTCTACCGGAATACCGCGGCCGTTGTCTTGTACCGACACACTGGTATCGTCGTGCAGTGTGATATGAATCTGATTGCAGTGACCAACCAGCGCCTCATCGATGGCGTTGTCAACTACTTCGTATACCAGGTGATGCAGCCCAGAGCCGTCATCTGTATCACCAATGTACATACCTGGCCGCTTCCGTACCGCCTCTAGCCCTTCGAGGACTCTAATAGACGAAGCATCGTAAGCAGCGGACTTTGTGTTGGATCTCTCTTGCTCTGAACTCATATCATTTACTGCCTTTGTGTCGGTCTTCTTTTTTTGTTTTGTTTCTTCTTTTTTTCTTCTTCAGGTAGCGTAAAATGTTGATCGTACCACTGCTGCACGTTGTTCCAGGCCTCAGCAAAACCTTGCGGTACGGCTGGGCCGTCTACCCCACCTGTGTTGGCACCAGATCCGCTACCGTCACCTGGTGGCAGCAGACCAATAGGATCGTAATCACCATCTAATACATTGAGAAAGTTGCCGTCGTATACCCAACGCAGCAGCTCTTTGGCACGCCAGATAGGGTAGGGGTGGCTGCGAAACAGATCGTTCATCACACCCAGGTATTTACCTAAGGGGCCCTCCTCTTGCATTTTTTCAAAGGAGTGCGCCTGCTGCACAAAGGCATCTAAATGCAGCTTTTTGCCCATTGTGCCACTACCACCTGCCAGCTTCATGAGTGTGCTTAGCACCACAGCGGGGCGACGCGTTACCAGCAGCGCTGCCCGATCGGCAGACAGTTCGCTGGCACGATCCCAACGCAGCAAAGCAGCTTGAATCGGGTAGACCACCACACCACCCAAGCCAAACGTTGCCTGTACCACACCACCAGCCACCGAACCCAGTACACGGCTCAATGTTTTGTACAGCACATGATCGGCATGTACATGCCCCAGCTCATGTCCCAACACACACAGCAATTCATCTTCATCAAGCAGATCTAAACAGCCGGTTGAGACAGCGACCACTGCGCGATCGACACCAAACGTGTAAGCATTGGGTAGCGGGCTTTGGTAAACATACAATTCAGGCAGCTGCGTTACACCCAAACGGGCATGTGCATAGCTAAATAGATCCCACACTTTAGGCAGTTGCGACTTGCTTACCCGAATAAAGCTAGCCTCATGATGCAACCGCAACGCCAGCTCAAAACTATGACGAATAACAGAGCGTAACAGCGTCTGCGCACCCGGCAGCCGCTTGAGCGATGCCAACGCATCGCGATCTAGCTGGTGCACAAAACAGGTGGCCGGCAGCCCAATGAGAGGCTTGTCGTACAGACTCAGTAGCGTAGCATCGCATTTACCGCACTGCGGCGACTTTTTCAGCTCCAGCACCCGACGCGATGCCAAACGGTTAACAGCACCGCAGCTGTTACATGCAAATGAGATGGAGTGATTTTCTTGCGATGACGCCATTGCTGTACCTCCTGAGCTGATTTAGCATAGCACGATCTAATACCCTGGCGCAAAGCAGCTGTGGGCTCTCCAGGGCCGACGCATTAAAGAACATATTAAAAAGCATGAAAGTCTAAAAGAGAAACAAAAATTATTAGAAAGTATTCATGGAGTTGGAGAAGTAACAATTGCAACTATTTTAACTTTCTTGGAACAGCCCCAGAAATTCCGTTGTGCTAAACAAGTCGCTGCCTTTGTCGGCCTCAATTCCAAGCAATGTCAATCTGGCTCCTCGGTACGAGGACGAACGCGTTTATCCAAAACAGGAAACGCCCTTCTACGCAAGAGCCTCTACATGCCTGCTCTATCTGCACAACGCTTCAATCCTGTTCTGGCTGATTTCGCTCAAC
>JBCCEX010000129.1:0-4302 GCA_039030035.1 Myxococcota bacterium | reverse complement strand
TCATTTACTCAGAAATTGCCTTGTGGCACGCATAGCCATGCTTACGGTGTTTGCGATCTTGCCGATCTGCGCGCTCCTTTTTGCCTTCGTTAGCATCGCGATCCTGTTTGTCTATTTTCGCGTGATGCCTTTTCATGTGTTTGCCGTGGTGCTTTTTGTGCATTTTTTTGCACGTTAGCTCCTCTCCTGTCTCTAGCATGCAGGTAAATCCTTTTCTAACGCCGTAGGGTGAGCATTGTGGTTTACTTGCACCGTCTGTGGCCCGATAGATTAGGTCGGGTCGTTTCATTTTTTTGTCCCTTTCTGGCTTTTCGCGAGCCTCATCGTCGCCTGCAGAGGCAGGTAGTGGGAGCTGTTCAGGTGTTGTAAGCATCCAGCTTCCTAAAAAGTTGGATCTCAGATCTGAGCATGCAAACGTTGCTAGGCAGGCTCCTACATCGGGTAGGGAATCTCGCATGGCACCGTCAGCTTGCTGCTGTGTTGCTTTGCCTGCTATTGCATCTGCTGCTGCATCTGCTACTGCGCCGGTGGCGGCGCCCTCTTCAAGGTTTGCTAATAGATCGCCTTGCGATGAGCCGCCGTTTTGTGCGCAAGATGCAATCAACAAACTAATACCAATAACACTATATTTCATTGTCTTCATAACTTACCTCCGTTGTTCTTTATATTTTATATATAGTGATTAATTTGAATTGTGCAAGTTTGGCTTGGTTTTATTTTAATGTTAGAAAGGGATAGCGCCAGTTGACCCGCGATCCAGGTTTCCCCCGAGAAAATCCTCATAAAAATTGGATGAAAAATTCTGTCACTGCACTGTTTTTTGATTTTTCGATCGCTTGCAGCAAGCCCTTTATAAAATGCGATGATCGATTTGACCCAGAGCTGTTGCTGCTGCATAGTACGGTCAGGGTTATAAATATGATGCAGGTAACACAAATGGTATCGCAGGCTGCGCCGGTAGATTTGGCTAAACGTGTGGTAGCGAGTGCTCAGGCTGTGCGTGAGCATTTGGATTGTGGTGATGATGCTGCGTTGGCTAGCGTGGGTGTGGTGTTGGGATCGGGGCTGGGGCACTTTGCCAAGCAGTTGGAGGCCGACCCGGCAACGCGGCGGGTGGATTATAAGGAGATTCCCTATTTTGCTGCTTCGCAGGTGCAGGGGCATCGGGGGCAGCTGCTGTTGTGTCGGCTGCAGCAGCGGCCGGTGTTGATGCTGCAGGGGCGGGTGCACTGCTATGAGGGGCATGCGGCTTGGCAGACAGCTTTGCCGATTCGCACACTGCATGCGTTGGGTGTGCGTCGTGTTGTGTTGACGGGGGCAGCGGGGGCGATTGGCGAGCATCTGCACACGGGGGATTTGATGCTCATGACCGATCACATCAATTTGACGGGGCAAAATCCACTCATGGGGCATGACGATGCGCAGCTGGGGGCGCGGTTTGTCGATATGACCGACTGCTACTGTCCCCATTTGCGGCAGCTGGCGCAGCGCTGTGCTGCGCAGCAGCAGGTGGTGCTTAAAGAGGGGGTTTATGCAGGGGTGTTGGGGCCTACTTATGAGACACCGGCTGAGGTGCGTATGCTCAAAACATTGGGGGCCGATGCGGTTGCCATGAGTGTGGTGGCCGAGGCGATTGCGGCGCGGCATGCGGGTGCCAGCGTGTTGGGCATTGCCTGCATGACCAATAAGGCGGCCGGTTTATCGGCGCAGCAGCTCGATCACGACGATGTACAGCGTGTTGCAGCGCGCAGTTCACAGCAGTTTACAGCGCTCATGCAATCGCTGCTGCCGCAGTTGGCCATTGATTAGGTTCGTTTACACTAGTACCAACGCTGCAGCTGCGTAGCTGGGTAGTAGTGCGCGATAATCTGCTTGGCGTTGTAGCCGGCATTGGCCATACCGGCAGCGCCCCACTGGCACATGCCCACACCATGGCCATGCCCCTGACCACTAAATACCACGCCTGTGGCTGTGTTGTTGATGTTGGTTATCCAGGTAGAGGGCAGGCGGTTGTAGCCCAATAGCTGCCGCAGCTTGGTTGCCGGCAGCTCGCTTTTTTGCCGGGCAATGAGCTGCACGCTTTGCAACCGCCCGCACGGCAGTTTTTTGCCCATCTGCACGCGGCGAATGCGCCCCCGCACCTGTGTGCGTAGCGCTTTGTTGAGGCTGTTGTAGTCGATGCTTACACTCCAGCGGTACTGTTTGCCTGCTTTTGCGCAAAATGTGCAGGAGACTCCGTGCAGATAGGGTATGGCGCTGCCCCACACCGATTGAGAGCTGGTGGTGTGATCGCCGCAGCTGGCGTGAAAGTAGGTGTGGCCGAGCTGCCCCTGCCACGTGACCACCACGCCGCGTGTGGCTTGAGCTGCTTGTGCTGCAGCAGATTGCGAGCTGACGGATCCGTTATAGACCTGGTTCATGACCGTTGTTTGCACATGGTAGGGTTTTGCTGCGCGCTGCTGCATTTGCCACAAGGCGTAGGTGCGTGCTGCAATGGCTTGTGCCTGCAGTGCCGCTGCAGGCCATTGAGCGGGCATTTCGCTGGCAACAACTCCGGCCACATACTGTTCAAGCGGTACACGAACTGTTTTGCCCTTCGTGCGCACAGCGATTTTGGGTTCGTGGCGCATGGGTGAGGCGGCTGCACGCGGAATCGACCTGCTGCTGCTGTGAGCCTGTGCAGCCTGATGGCGTTTGGTGTGTGTGCGCGATAAACGCGACGATGAGCCTCGCTGCCGTTGGGCTTTTTGGGTGCTACGCCCAGAAGCCGTGCGATTTGCCGAGCGCTGTTGCTGCAGCCGCTGTTGCAGACAGCCGGTTGTGCTCATCATAGCAATGAGCATAAAGAGTGTTGTGATACGCATCTGCCTCATTGACCCAATCGGTTTGATAGCTGTACATACATATTTGGCTCGATGTGGGCCCTGCTTGCTGTTGTATGGTTTTTGTAATGAGGCCATGGTAAAGTACTTGTTTGGTAAGTATCGAACAGCCAGGAGGAAAAAGCAATGGGACAACGGGCGCGTCGGGTATTGCTGGTGAGTGTGCTGTTGACGGTGGTGGTCTACTTTTTGCCGTTTGCGCGAATTTTATCCTACCCCTTCGTATTGTTATCGACACTGGTACATGAGATGGGCCATGGGATAACCGCAGCTGTTTTGGGCGGGCAGTTTCATGGTTTTCATATGTGGGCCGACGGCTCGGGTGTGGCCCAATTTTCGGGCGTTACCAACCGTGTAGCGCGTGCTGCTGTAGCTGCTGGTGGTTTGGTAGGGCCTGCTGTAGGGGCAGCGGTGCTGTTTGTGGTAGGCAAACGCCCTGTTATAGCCCGTATGAGTTTGGGCTTGATATTGATATTTCTGCTTGTAGCCGAGTTTACTGTTGTGCGTGGAGTGTTTACCCATGCGTTTGTGATCTGCCTCATGCTGCTGCTTGCACTTGCTGTGTGGATCAAGCGCAACTGGGTAGCTCAATTTACGGCGATTTTTTTGGCGGTGCAGCTATCGTTAAGCGTCTTTTCGCGCTCCGATTATCTGTTTACCCCTGTGGCTCATACCTCTAATGGCATTGCGCCGTCAGATGTTGCCCTCATGGCGCGTGCATTGGTGCTGCCGTACTGGTTTTGGGGTGGTTTGTGTGCAGCATTTTCTATTATGGTGCTATGGATGGGGCTGCGCCGTTTGATGCGTGCTTAGTGTGCTTCAGCGGTACTACCCATTTTTTTGCCTAGCGCTATTAGGGTGCCAATAGATCTGAGCTCATTGCTGTTGCGCAACGCAATGATTCTCTTTTTGCTATGCTGCATATAAGTCGAAAAATGGTTACAAACGGGGGGTTTTTAGGCATTTTTTTACCACAAAATGGCTTTTTTTTCATACAAAGCATCTCAAGAGCTTTGTCATGATGTAACATGATGAGTATGAGCGATACCGTGCAGGACAACCCCATTGTCAATCCAACCGGCAAAGTGCCGGTGGGCGTATCGGATTTTGCCAAGTTAAGGCAAGGGGGTTACTGCTTTGTCGACAAAACGCTGTTTATCAAGGAATTCCTCGATATTGGCGCTGAGGTCACGCTCATTACCCGCCCGCGGCGGTTCGGCAAAACGATAAATCTTGATATGCTGTGTCGTTTTTTATGCCAGCCGCCCAGTGACAAAGAGGATTTATTTGAAGGGTTGGCCATTAGCAAAGCGCCGCAGAAGTATCAGCAAGAGCGTGGCAAGCGGCCGGTATTATTCATCTCGTTTCGTACCATTAAGCAAAGCAACTGGAAAGATGCCTTTTGGAAACTACGTAACTT
>JBCCEX010000128.1:0-4360 GCA_039030035.1 Myxococcota bacterium | reverse complement strand
GCAGTTGTTCTACTGGTCAAAGCACGTCGGATATTTCCCAAAGATCCTTGTGATGCTGTCAGATCTTCTTGGGTTTTTTCGGCAGCTGCTACGAGCGTTGGGTATGTTGTAGAGTCGCCGGCAACAAAATGTTTATCGGTAGAGTGGGTTGTCAGTTTATCTTTGATTTCGGTCAAAGTTTGTTTTGCGCTTGTTTCGGCAGTTGCTGCGGCTTTGATGCTGTCGATTAGATCATCGAGGTGCTTGGAATTCTTGGGATCAAAGCCGGCTACTTGCCGTGTTTTGTTTAGCTCTTGATTGATCTTGTGAGTGGTATCGGCTGCTTTTTTTATTTGTGCAACCTGTGTTTTTAAATTGTTTCTATGTTGTGGATTACTTGGATCAAACTTATCTGCCACAGGTTGCGTGCCCTTGTTTTTGTCGGATTTTGGTATTGTATTGGCCTTAGCAGACGTTGGCTTTTTATTGTCCTTTGTTGGCATTGTGCTGTTTGGCTGATTGTTGCCTTGAGCAGACTGCGACAAGCTTTTGTGCAGCTCAACAATAAACTGCTCTAGTGCTTTTTTTTCATCTAGCAGGCTTTGCGACGAACCTGCACCACCTCCAGGGCCGCCCCCACCTTTTTTTAGCTGTGCTTGCTTTTGCTGCTCGGGGGTTAAGTTATGTTGCCCCGAACTGTCTTTTGCCGAGCCGTTTTTGGTTTTATCGGCCTTCTCTTGCTGTGTTGCATCTGCAGTTGGTGTTTGCGGTTCCTCTGCGCACCCTAAGGCTAGCAGACCTGCTAAGCCTAGATATATCATCTTCTTGTTCATTTTTCTGTCTCCTCCTATAGTTTAAACTTCGCTAGCATTCATTATGCATCAGAATCAAAAAAAAGTCAACAACTCAACTCCGATGCTCCCACAGCCATATTAAGATGCCGCCGAAAAAACTCTCAAGCAGAGCTGTCTGCACCCATTTTGAGGTGGACAAAGCGATCGATGGTCACCGTACAGCCTAGCTGTTTGGCGGCTGCATCGACAACCTGCTGTACGCTGAGGTCGGAATTTTTGACAAACTGCTGCTGGAGCAAGCAGGCCTGGGCAAAAAACTTGTTCATTTTGCCCTGCACAACTTTTTCGATGAGTTCGGGCTTTTTGCCTTGGTTTTGCAGCTGTTTGGTGAGCACCTCTTGCTCGGTTTGGACAATCTCTGGTGCCAAATCATCACGAGAGACGCTGTGGGGGCTGCAGGCAGCAATGTGCATGCAGAGATCTTTGGTGAGCTGATGTAGGCATGGGTCGGTGGCCTTGCTGGCATCGCCTAGGGTGAGCTGAACAATTACGCCAACATCGCCGCCATGGTGCACATAGCTGCCGTAGCCATTGCCGCCTGACAGCTTGGCAAAACGGCGAAAGACCACATTTTCGCCAATGCGGCTTACCACAGCATGCACAGCTTGCTCAACGGTGTTGTTGTCGTCGAATTTTTCTTGCAGCAGCTGTTGAGCCGATTGCGCGCTAGCAGATTCGGCGGTGTTGTGCTGGGCTAACCATTGGCATAGCTGATTGGCAAATGTTTGTAGCTGCTCGTTGCGAGCAACAAAATCGGTTTCGCAGTTCACCTCAACCACCACGGCTGCTTGGGGACCAACGGTGGCGGCAACAACGCCTTCAGCGGCCACACGGCTCGACTTTTGCGTGGCTTTGGCCAGCCCCTTTTCGCGCAGATGCTTTTTGGCGGCTGCCACATCACCCTGGCAGGCTACGAGAGCCTTTTTGCAGTCCATCATTCCGGCGCCTGTTTGATCGCGCAGATCGCGCACAGCACCTGCTGAAATTTGTGTCATGAGGATTCTCCTTCTTGCGCTGTTTTTTCTGTATCACTTGTAGCTGTCGACGATGGCTGGTCAGCAGAGATCTCTTGCTGCGGCTTTTTGTCTGCTGCCTGGTTAGCTTGTGCTGGCGATGCTGCTGCTGCAGGCGAATTGTTTTGAGCAGCTTGCTTATCGCTTTGCGGCTCTTGCTGGGCAGCAGCGGCATCTTGCTTTTGCTCAGTCGCAGCGGTGGGTTTGGCTGTTTTTGCACGTACCACCTCAACAACAGGTTGACGTGCAGCATTGGCACCCTTTTTAGATTCAGCGTCTTGCCCGGCTGCTTGTTGCGATTGCATATGCTCTCGATGCAAAGCTGCCCCCTCTAAGCAGGCATCGGCAAATTTGGCCACAAACAGAGCAATCGAGTGTATGGAGTCGTCATTGGCCGGAATCGGATAATCAATGAGATCGGGATCGCAGTTGGTGTCGAGGGTGGCGATGACCGGAATGCCTAGCCGTTTTGCCTCTTGCACGGCAATGAACTCTCGCTTTGGATCAACCACAAAGAGGGCCTGTGGCAATTTGCTCATCTCTTTGATGCCTTCGAGGTTTTTCAGCAACTTCTCTAGCTCGCGATTGAGCCGCACCGACTCTTTTTTAGGCAGCTTAGCCAGCACGCCATCTTGCGACATCTTCTCTAGCTTAATGAGGCGGTGCACCGACTGCTTAATGGTGCGAAAGTTGGTCAACATACCCCCCAACCAGCGGCTACATATGTAGGGCTGCTCGGCTCGCTCCGCCTCTTTTTTGAGGATCTCTCGCGCCTGCTGCTTGGTGCCCACAAACAGAACTTTGCCGCCGCTGGCTATAATATTGAGCGCAAACCGTTGTGCATCGTCAAATAGATGAACGGTTTGCTGTAGATCAAGAATATGCACGCCGTTGCGAGGCCCAAAAATATAGGGTTGCATTTTGGGATTCCAACGGTGCGTTTGATGCCCAAAATAGGCATTTGCCTTCAACATCTCTTGCAGATTTACTGCCGCCATAACACTCCTTCTCGCTAGGCTTTACAAGCCCATTGACTGGCCACCTGTGGCCTATTGCTTACATACTATAGCAAGACATGTGAACGATGACAAGTGCCCATGTTCAATCCGTAGACCTGCTACGCGCATTGCTGCAACATAGCTAGGGCCGACACATGAAAAAAAGCATAGAAAGGCATCTTCAGGTGCTTACTCTATTGTAGAGAGACGGTTGGTTTTGCCACACGGTTACGGGGCAGGGAGGTGTTTATACAATATGCCCGCATGCTCGGTTGGGTTGACGAAGGGGATCCTCCTATTGAGTGTCTCCTTTATTAGCGGGGCTTCTCATGTGCCGGATCCGCGAATCGATCGACGCAAGCTTTATCCCTTAACTGAGATTCTCTTTATCGCTCTATGCACATTTTTATCTGGCAGTGAGAGCTTTTACGACATGGAACGCTTCGGTAACCGCAAACTCTCTTAGAACCGAATCTGGTGATCCAGTTTTTTAATGCGTCGACCCTGTCATCAATTTTGTCGGCAAAGGGTTACGCAAGGCGTTTGATCCACGAGCGTCGGCATAAATAGATTCCTATTTGTTTGCGACAGATTTGTTAAATAGCCTGAACTAGCGTGGTTTGCAGGCGGTTGTGTGTTTGAGTTGGGACAGTAGCTGGGCAATGCGCTGCTTGGGCAGCTGGGTGATCTGAACCACTTCAGCGGCTTGCATGCCTGTGCCTAGAAGACGAATAGCGGCCTCTTCTAGCTTTTGTTGGCCTTTCTGCAGCCCCTCCCGCAGCCCTTCTCGTTTTAATGCGGTTCTGATTGTCATGGCTACCTCCTTTTCTTGTTTTCCTAGGCCCTTAATTAATTGTAACATATTTTCACGTTCGTTTTCTAGAGCAGCACAGAGGCAATAATGGATGATAGCCTCGATACAATCGGCCCTGCCAGGCTGTTGTTTGATCTGCTGCAGATAGGGAGCCAGCTGTTGCAAAGTAGGCAACATTCGTGTACCACGGCGATGCTGCAACAACAGCTCGAGCGCGCCGCACATGGTGCCGTCGCAGAGCTGCTGTTGCGGAATTTTGCCCAGCTCCACCGGGCAAATGGTGCCTAGTGATTGCTGAGCCAATGCTGTATCGTCGGGGTCCAAACCGTCAAAAACACTCGTTGCTTGTGTGTCGGGCATGCGGTGGCTAAACAGAACAATTGTGTGTACAACAACGGGATGCGATTCGCCTTTTTCTTGACGAATCGATTTTATAAAGCGGGTTTGGTAGTCTAGCGCTCGCTGCGGCGAAAAAGCGCCTTGGGTTTGTTGCTCGATGCAGACAAGACAGGTGGCTTTGCCATGTATAAAGGGTACAGCTACAGCAATGTCGGCAATTCGTTCGCGCAAATGGCCATCTACTGTGCTGGTATTAACGAGATGAGCCTTTTCGCAATCCAGCTTGGTGAGTAGCTTACTGGGAAGGTACTTTCTAATGATTTGGCGATAAACCTCTGGCTGTTTAGCCACGGCTTTAAACAG
>JBCCEX010000127.1:0-4388 GCA_039030035.1 Myxococcota bacterium | reverse complement strand
GGCCGCTGGTGTGGATCTAGCCACTATTGCAGCAGCATCTGGCCTGTCGCAGCAAGAGATTAAGGCTCTTTAAGCCCAAATCGACGAAGCTGATCTTCTCATTTAAGATACGGACGATGTCTGTGGCAATACACAATTGCGTTGCTGACATGTTGAGGTCAGTTGTATAAAACATGTACATGGAGGCGGTTGCATTGTGCGTATTTGGGGAATCAGCGATCTGCATTTGGCCGGTGGCAGCAACAAAAGCATGGATCTGTTTGGTCGCCATTGGCAAGATCATGTTGGCAAAATGCAGCAGGCATGGGATGAACTTGTCGATGTCGACGATGTTGTGTTGTGCCCCGGTGATCTCTCGTGGGCCATGCGTTTGGCGCAGGCGCAGCAAGATTTACAATGGATTGCCTGTCGGCCAGGTCGTAAGGTGCTGCTGCGGGGTAATCATGATTACTGGTGGAGCAGCCTCAAACAGGTGCGAGCTGCCTTGCCTGCAGGGTGCGTGGCACTGCAAAACGACAGTATCGATGTCGGTAGCTGGATTGTTGCCGGCGCCCGCGGTTACGATCTGCCGCAGCCGCAAGGGTTGATGAGTAGCCAAGATCGCCAGATTTATGAGCGAGAACTCGTTCGCCTGCGTCTCTCTTTGCAGCATGCTCGGCAGCAGCCGCAGCCAGACAAGCCCTTAATAGTGGCCATGCACTATCCCCCCTGTGGCTACATGACCCAAGCGGGTGCCAAAGACGATTTTGTGGCGCTGCTGCAAGAGTTTGGTGTGAAGATATGTGTTTATGGGCATCTGCATGGCGATAGCGTGCAAAAGCTAGCAGTGCAGGGTGTTGTCGATGGAATTGCTTATCATCTGATAGCTTGCGATTGGTTGCAGTTTCGCCCAAAACTGATCGCGCAATGTTAGCGCAGGTAGCTACGTGTAAAAACAATCAGAGCCCTTGCTGCGGCCATAGCCCCAATCAATCCGCCGCCAAGTAAGCCCCAGGGGGCGGTGTGATAACGTTTATCGAGCCACAAACCGGCAAAAATTCCTACAGTTATACTCAAAACAATCTCCAGGCCAACAGCGCTTGTGACAACATATATTTTGTACAAATGAGAGCGGCTGCTTTTTTTGTTTTGATGTGAAGGGTTTGTTTTGTTCACTAAAGAGATCGCCTGGTTTGGGTGTTGCGGTGGAGTTTTTTATGTCACATATCGCGATTTCTCTTCCATAGGCAGAACCCTCACATCGGCCATCAGCTCGTTGTAATTTGAATTTGTAGCTGCGTGTGCCAGCGTTTCTAGCGCTGCCAAAGCCGGTTTTTTTGCAGCAAAAACCCCCTCATTGCCTGGTTGAGATCCCTCCTCCTCTTTGACAAAAACAAAAATCTTGTCTCTATTTTCTTGGTCATCAAACAGTATTTTGGATTCTATATGCGCATGACAAGCACACAATTGGATCGTCTTTTGCACCATCTGCTCTGCCTGCACCCGTTTAAGCTCCATCTGTTCGCCGTTGGTCATATGTTTTCTTTGATGCGGTGCACGTGTGGCAGCAGCAGGAGGGGTACTGCTTTTGTCGGCAGCAACAGCACATGCATCATGGCCCGTGCCCTTTGCCTCTATTTTGCGACGAGGGGCGGGGCGGGGTGGTTGGCGCATGGCACAGTTACGTGCCTCATGGTGCGGGGCTGCGTTAGATGGTATTGGCACATGTCTTGCCACAATACCCCGATATCGCTGTGTAGCGCCTTTTCTCCACTCTGATCGCAGAAACTGTAACACACCACTTTCAAGGTGTGTAGGCTCTTGCGTGATGGTATTGCCGATGTCGTCAGCCACACATGCTCTTGCTGTCGTCTCAATAGCTCGATTGCCGATATCATCTGGTGGCGGCACTTTGCTCAATCTGCCCAACTGTTGTCTACGTAGCGCAGCAGTGCTTGATAACATATAAAACTGATCGTTGTATCGACGCCTCATCTTTGTTCGTTACCTCCTCCTGCGAGGTCGATTTTATCTTGGTCTAGCCACAAGAATTGCTCAAGCCTCACCTAAGTCGATGATGGATAGATCTTTTTGATATAAGCCTGCTGCACAATCGTCAGCACGTTGTTGGTCAATATGTACAAAGACAAACCAGCTGGCATATTCATCATGACCCCCGTCAGTGCAATCGGCATACCCCACATGACATACTTCATCTGGGGTTGATCCGGCACAGTAGGCTGCAAAGCCTGCTGCACAAACAGACTTGCACCCATCACCAATGGTAGTGTGTAGTAAGGGTCTGGTTTTGTCAAGTCTACAATCCAAAAACCCAACGGTTGTCCATACAGTTCTACAGCGTTCCACAACATTTGGTACAAAGCAAACCAGATCGGCATCTGAATCAACAGCGGCAAACACCCCGCCATCGGATTCACCCCCGTTTTTTTGTACAGCTCCATCTGCTTTTGCCCCATGAGCGCACGATCGTGCCCATACTGTGCCTGCAGTTGCTTCAATTGAGGCGAGATGGTTTTCATCTGCTGCATCGACACAAACGATTTATAGGTCAACGGAAAGGTAAGCAGCTTAATCACAAGTGTGAGCAAAACAATAGCCAACCCAAAATTGTGCGCCCAACCATTCAGCAGCACCAACAGCCACAACATAGGCCGACTCAACACACCAAACCAGCCAAAATCAACACACGTTTGCAACGCATGCCCAGCCTGCCGCAACCTAGACAGCTGCTTTGGCCCCACATAAACCTGCATGTTCCATGTCACCTCTTGCCCAGGCTCCAGCCGCTGTTGCGGGTGCTGCAAGTAGACAGCGGTTCCTTTGACATCTTGCGTATCGTTTGTCTGCCACCGTTCAATCCGGCAGGCCTCTATCACCATTTTCTGTTCGCTTTGAGACATGGCAGCCAACACAAAATAGCGCTTATCAATGCCGCCATACAAAACCCCCCCCTTCTCAAGCACCGGCTGCTTGAGGTCATCCCACGACCATCGCTGTGCTTTGTCGCCTACAAAACATAGTGCTCGACTATCATCTTTGGGCGGGCTGAACCATCCTGTTTTGTCTTTTTCGCTGTAGGCGTCTGTCATGACGCTATCTAGCGCTACAAGGCGGGTTTGTTTGCCTCTGTTTTGCACGTGGATGGTTTGCTTGACAATAAACTGTTTATCCGAAAAATCGTAGCGTCGGGTGATTGCAACATCTTCGATGGTTGTGTGGCGTAGCGTTACGCTTTTGTTCTCTTGGTGCAGTATCTCGTACATCGAATCGGCATTTAGCGTGATGCTGCTGTTGCGTGACACGAGGGGTAGTAATCCCTCTTGCGAGCTTGGGTATCCTGTTAGCACAACGGGTGGGGTGTATCCTGTGAGTGTTAGATGGTTGATTTGGGCGCCTTGGTTTGACACGGTTGCTTGGTATAGGGCGGTGAGGTTGCTGGTGAATTGCCAGGTTGTTAGTGGGATGGGTGGGTGTTTTGTGGCGGCATGATCGATGGGGGGGGGGATTTTTTGTTGCTGTTGTTTGTTGTTTGATTGTGGTGATGTTGGGGCTTTGTTGGTTGGGGGGGTGGGTTGTTGGGTTGATGGCGATGGGGGGAATAGGTGGCTGTGTAGCATTAGCACAATGGAAATTAGAACCGCGGCCCATAACACCCGTTTGATGTCTAGGGGGGGCGGTTTTGGATCAAACGTTTGGTTGTCCACGCCTTTTACCTCTTTAGCAATACCATACATGTGCATGATGGTGCGATGCAACTTTTGTTGGCGGCTGTGTTGCGGATGGATGGGTGGGTGCTTCGTACTGCAACTGTTTATGATGCGTGTGGTGATTCCGATAGCGTGTTTGCGGATCAACATGCGAACGTCGTGAAAAACTCAAAAGTTATACCAATCCTGGTAAATAGTGTTATAAATTAGAGGAGCGGTTTTGGTCTGTTGTCACCCCCCATACTGCCCAGAGGAATTCCCTCTGCGAGGTCGTCCCCTTAAGAAGCCCGAGTCGTTCGAGCAAGAAAACTTCACTGGGCTCTACCACAAGAGCCAACACCCCCGCGAGAAAATCCGCTATTTAGCTCTCTCTTTGCTTCAGCGAGGCAAGCGAACCATCACAGAGGTTGCAGCGATCCTCGACGTTTCTCGCATGAGCGTAACAAGGTGGCTGCAAAGGTATAGCCAACAAGGCATCGAAGGGCTCAAGGAACAACCAGGACGGGGGCGCCACAGTCTCTTGTCTCCCCAACAAACCGCCTCTCTGAAGTCTCTTGTCCAACAGCCAGGGTCGACGCATTAAAAAACTGGATCACCAGATTCGGTTCTAAGAGAGTTTGCGGTTACCGAAGCGTTCCATGTCGTAAAAGCTCTCACTGCCAGATAAAAATGTGCATAGAG
>JBCCEX010000126.1:0-4448 GCA_039030035.1 Myxococcota bacterium | reverse complement strand
CAGCCGCCGTAGGTATGCTCAAAGAGGGCTTAGCCTTGGAGCAGATCCGCAAGATTACGCACCTATCCAAGCAACGCATCACACAGCTGTTAGCCAAGCTTGAACATAAGATTGTCGGCGGCCGCTAACTCAACCACTCCTCTTTTAACGCCCGCATAGACACCTCCCTGCCACGTAACCATGTGGCAAAACCAACCGTACCTCTACGAAGAGTAAGCACCTGAAGATACCTTTTTATGCTTTTTTAATGCGCCAGCCCTGGTTTGCTGAACGCCCAAGTCGTGCTGCTGCCATCGTAAAAAAGCCATGACTTTTTTACGACACCACCTCTCATTTGGTCATGAGCAAGTGCTGCTTAGGCGCCCCAACAGGAGCTTTCATATCTTTGAAAATAATATTTATTATTTGATTAAGTCCAGTTTCATATTGTCTTATATCACGATCCATAAAATATTTGTCATTCATCTGATAACGACTTGCCCGGTTCATCTTGGAATGCTGACCTTTTTCATCAAAAGTATTGTAACCATTAACCATCCGGTGATTACCCACAAATGATGCTACTCTCTCTGCAATCCCTTCATCGCTAATTGCACCTTTAAGAGTACGCAATTTACCTTCCTTTTTTGTCAAATCCTTTTGCACGCCTAACCGCTTTTCTTTTTCTTCGCTAAGGTCTGCCACAATTTTTCGAACGACACCAGGCAAATCTTTCGCTGGAAACTCCTGGCTCTTGTTTGGCAACGCTTGGTTCACTTCAGCAACAAGTTTACTAAACTTTCCCTGAAGTGTATTTCTCTCCTGTAGCCACTTGGCTTTAGCACTATCAAGCTCATCTTTTAAGGCTTGCTGCATTGCCAGGATTTGTTGTTTCTGCTCCTTGGCGCCCTGTAGGATCTCGTTTACATATTGCTTATACTGTGCAAGTTCTTGCTCTACTTCCTTCTTCTGTTGTATTTCCTGCTGCAGCTTCTGCCTTAAACTGGCTAACTCACTTTGCAACTGCAGTTCTTGTGACATCCTGGCTAGTTCACCCTCCCTTAACTCCTTGATGCTTTTTTCGTATTCTTCTTTAGCTTTCTTTGCCAGTTGTTGGAACCTACTGAGTTGGCTTTGAAGAGCTTGCTGTTGCTGTACCACAGCCGCTTGTGATGCTGCTAGAGCTTGCTTATGTTGCTGCTGCAATGCAGCTACTTGCTGTTGGTACTGTTGATTTTGATTGAAATTGCGTTGATTTGCATTGACTAACCGCTGGCGCAAACCAGCTAACGCATCTTGCACAGCATGAGCAATATCACCAGCATTGTGGTTACCATCTAGATGCTGGTCCACGTTTTGCACAAGATTCTGTAAGTCTTGCTGTAGTGCATCGCGCTGGTTGCGAGCCTGGTTAACAGCAAATAAACGTGCGTTAGCTAGATGGCGAGCTGCGGCAAGATCCGCGTTGGCCTGTTGGAGCTGTCGATTAGCCCGAGCATTGGCAAATCCATTTGCGACAGCTTGCCGCTGAAAGTCCTCTCTTTGCTGTTCAGCAGCAGCCAGATCTGCTCTGACTTGCTCAATAGCTGCTACCAATTGCTGCCGTTGAGCTACTCGTGCAGGATTAAAACCGGGCAGTTGATTATCATCGGGCAATGCATTGTTCGCATCTGCTAATGCCTGCTGAGCTCTCTGGAGACGCCGCTGCAACCGAGCCCTTTCGCGCATGATCTGTTGCGCTTGAATTCGCTGTAGCCGCAGCTGATCCCGCTGTTGGGCCGCGTGATGCCGTGCAGCATGCAAACCATTTTGGGCACGATCCCTTTCTTGGGTTCTCGCATTTAAATTTCTCTGCAGCCCATCTGCGCGATTTTGCTCGGCGTTTGCGCGGTTTCGCTCATCATTGATGCTGTTTTGAGCTGCGGCTAAATCGTTGTTGGCCTGCTGGAGTTGAGCTTGCAGTCGGTTGCTGCGATTGCGTTCGTTCTGCAAAGCATCCAGTGTGGCTTGCTTCTCTTTTTGGAAACGAATTGTCTCTTTTTCAAGGGCTTGAACCCTCTCACCGCTCTCTTGTTGCTTTGCCGTTGCGCGAATCTCGTCGCGATTTTGAGGTTGCTGTACGGTGACAATTGTTGTTTCTGGCTCCTCATGCTCTTGCAGCCATCTTCTTAACCAGGGAGCTAGTACTTTAAACTGCCCCTTCTTTGGCAGCTCTTGCAGCTCAGCATAGACCTTCGGAGCGCCTGTAGCGTCTGCGCTGGATTCATAATGGATATCTAGATTATTGGGCAAGGAGTCTATTTTCTTTTCGAGCTCCTCGTTTGCTACGCAGGGAACCTCCCGACCATCGATGTAAACTGTGGTACCTGCCTGTTTAGAGCAGTCTCTCGGTGAAACAAAGATACCTAATGATTGTAAGAGCCTTTTGCTTTCAGGTGATTGATCAAATGTAAACTGAATTTTTAACTCTTTCTGCCCGTAGGCGCCTACTGCAGCTTTTGGCTTCTGACCGCTTTCTACATCCTCTTCACTGTTGTAGCATTGCAAAGAGACCCCACTGCCTGCAAAACCGCGTTCTTCCCCTACAAACACAACAGGGCACTTTGCATGAAAGTAGTTTCCCAATGAACCAGAAGCTCCGCTTGTGCAGCGGCACAAAGCGCCTAACTGATCGATATCTTCTTCGCAGTCACTGGGATCGATCATCTGGCCTGGCCAACTGCCGCCTCTCTTACCCGCTGGCTGCAAGCCCGTGGAGCCCTCGCTCAGGTTTGCAAAGGAGCGATCAGAACTCCCAAAAACAGCCTGCAGTTGTGGTGCCTGAGTTAAGCTGGCATCTAAGTTTTCAGAAAATACATCTAACAGGTGCTCCGTATAATTTACCGGTCCGGAGCAGCTCAAAAAGAGAGTCCCCATCAGCCAAACACAGGAAAGTTTCACTCTTTGTCTTGTCATTGGTCCGACCTCCTCTAAAAATTTACTAATAAATATATATCAGAAAGATCCGGCCTGTGCAAGTCTAACCACTTTTTTCTTTTTCTTTGCTTTTGCCCAGGTAAACGTTTTGCCTAGCCTCAGCACATGATTTTTCATGTCATTAAAAATTTTTGCAACTCAACCCGATCAACGTCGCAATGGCGGGCAATTATTGAGCGCTAGCTGCTGCTCTAATGCATAGGCTGTTTGCAATAACGTGAGCTCGGCGAGAGGGTTGCCGATGAGCTGCACCCCAATGGGCAGGCCCTGCGGGCAGAAACCGGCGTTAAGCGACAAAGCTGGTAGGCCTGCTAGGCTGGCGCCAATGGTGCACACATCGCTGCGATACATGCTGAGGGGATCGCCTGTTTTTTCGCCGAGCAAAAATGCGGGGCTGGGGGTGGTGGGAGTGATAATAACATCGACCTGCTGTAGCTGTTGCAGCAGCTGTTGGGTGAGTAGGCGGCGCACCTGCTGAGCGCGCACGTAGTAGGCATCGTAGTAGCCGGCGCTCAGCACATAGGCGCCCAGCAAAATGCGGCGCTTGACCTCGGCACCAAACAGCTCACCGCGGGTGCGGGTGTACAGTGCCTGCAGTCCTTCTGCCTCGCCTAGGCGGGGGCCGTAGCGAATGCCGTCGTAGCGCGACAGGTTAGACGACGCTTCGGCACAGGCTAAGACATAATAGGTGGCTACACATAGGTCGGCATCGGGCAGTGTCACCTCCTGCAGCTGCGCACCTTGGCTGCGCAGGGTAGCAATGGCCTGCTCAACCACCTGGCGCACATCGGCGCTACACTGTTCAAGCAGTTGTGGGGGTACACCAACCTTGAGGCCTTTTATGTCTCGCTGCAGCCTCTTTGTGTAGCTATCAACTGGTGCGGGCAGGCTGGTGGAGTCGTTGGCGTCGTGGCCGGCAATGGCCTCTAGCAGCAAAGCGCAGCTAGAAACATCGTCTGCTATGGGGCCCACCTGATCCAGCGAACTGGCAAAGGCGATGACCCCAAAGCGCGACACACGTCCGTAGGTGGGCTTGAGGCCAACAACACCGCAAAAGGCGGCCGGTTGGCGTACTGAGCCACCGGTATCGGTGCCGAGGCTGCCCAAGCACATGCCGGCTGCCACTGCTGCTGCCGAGCCACCCGAAGAGCCGCCAGCGCAGCGTTTTGGGTCCCACGGATTGCGGCAGGGGCCATGCATGCTGGTTTCTGTTGATGAACCCATAGCAAACTCATCTTGGTTGAGTTTGCCCAGCAGCACCGCGCCTTGTTGCTGCAAACGTTGCCATACAGTGGCGTTGTAGGGGGGGCGGTAGCCGCGCAAAATGGCGCTGCCGGCTGTGGTGGGCAGCTCGGTCGTTAAAATCATCTCTTTGAGGCCTACCGGAATACCATCTAGCGGGCCCAGTGCTTTGCCCTGTGCGCGACGCTCGTCGGACTGCTTGGCAGCAGCAAGCGCCGCCTCGTCATCTTGCGCCACAAAACAGTTAAGCT
>JBCCEX010000125.1:0-4566 GCA_039030035.1 Myxococcota bacterium | reverse complement strand
TGCATGGGCCCATTGGCATAATCCAAACCACAGGTAACCAAAACACGTTTCACAACAACTCCCTACTGCTTTCGAACCTGTTTTGCAAACACCAGGAGATCAAACAGATCAACTCATTGCCCCTATACTACCGCAAATAGATAAATTGCACCAGAGCACATACTGCACTTTCTCTTCGCTGTTATGTTTTTATGTGTTCTTATGTTGTCTATGCTGTCGACAACAGCGGCTCGTCGTTGCCGCCGAGGGCATCTAGAGCATGGACGAGTTGCGGAAACTGCCGTGATAGCTGCTGATAGAGTCCAGCTGTCGAAGCCGTTTTTTGCGATAGCAGCGCCGATAGATGGTAGTAAGCCAACTCGCCGATATCGACATAATAGGAGCGCGTTAAACCTCGCCTGGTCAACGATTCTTCAAACAGCCCTGCGATATACAAACAGCTGTCTCCCACATGTTTAAATGTATGCATCGCTTCAGGCGCATCGGCATTTTGCGCTCGTTGCAACAGCGTAGCGGCGGCAAACTGCTCATTGTATTCGGTGCCCGCATAGGCGCACTCACAGCGTGAAAATGTACACAGCAGCTGTACCACATAGGCTTGCGCCTCTTGTGAAACAGCAACACGCCTGTTGCAGATAGCCTGCTGCAGTGCCGTGTAAAAATACTCTTGCATATTGGCAACGGCAATAATATTTGACATTTTTTTCGCGCCTCTTAAGCAAAAACAGCTGAGCGGTTGGGTTTATTCGACTATTGATTTTTTGTTTGCCACTACAAAATAGCAACAGCAGTATCATTTTCGGTTTCCGCCTGCTTTTTTTGCTGCTTAAGATAGCATATTGTTGGTTTTCTCTAGATTGCGCTGATTTTCTATTTTTTCATCGAGTTGACATCTTTTTGCGTTTGTGAGAAATATAATGACTTAAGAAGATGAGAAGAAAGAAAAATATAAAATCCGGCTCTCAGCGAATTTTGGTGTTGGGCGGTGATGGATACTGTGGTTGGGCAACCGCATTGCATCTGTCCGAGCAGGGGCATCACGTTGCAATTTTAGACAGCTTAATCAGACGACAGTGGGATCTGCAATGCGGTGTGCAGACCCTCACCCCTATCTGCAACATTTATGAACGTATACATGCTTGGCAGCAGCTAAGTGGCAATAGCATTGAGCTGTTTGTGGGTGATCTGCTAGACAATGCCTTTGTGCAGCAGGTTTTTCATGCTTTTGCACCAGAGGCTGTGGTGCATTTTGGCCAACAATGTTCAGCGCCATTTTCTATGATAGATAGCAGGCACGCTGTGCTAACGCAGACCAACAACGTGGTGGGCTGCTTGCATGTTTTATATGCCATTGCACAACATGTGCCTCAATGCCACTTGGTTAAGTTGGGAACCATGGGTGAATATGGCACCCCCAATATCGACATTGAAGAGGGCTATATGACCATTGAACACAAAGGGCGCAGTGATACAGTTTTGTATCCCAAGCGTCCCGGCTCTTTTTATCATCTGAGCAAAGTGCATGATAGCCACAATATTGAGTTTGCCTGTCGCACTTGGGGGCTGCGTGCTACCGACCTCAACCAGGGTGTGGTGTATGGTGTGCAGACCAAACAGACACAACTTGATGAACGTTTGATCAATCGTCTAGATTACGATGGTATCTTCGGCACAGCTCTCAACCGTTTTTGTGTTCAGGCCGCCGCTGGGCACGCTCTCACCGTTTACGGCAGCGGTCGGCAAATTCGTAGTTACTTGGATCTACGCGATACGCTGCGCTGTATTGAGCTGGCTATTTTAAACCCAGCCAAACCGGGTGAATTTCGAGTGTTTAACCAGTTTACCGAGCAATTTAGTGTGCTGCAGCTGGCGCAGCATGTGCAGCAAGCAGCAACAAAACTGGGTTTACAAACAGCCATCGAACATCTACCCAATCCACGTGTGGAGCAGGAGGAGCACTATTACAAAGCAGCCAACACCCATCTGCTGCATTTAGGGTTACAGCCGCATTTGCTGTGCCACTCTTTGCTAAATTCATTGCTCAATGTAGCATTGCGCTACCGCGCGCGCATACGCAAGAGCGATATCATGCCTCATGTGCATTGGCGACAAGCTGTCGCGCCCTCTACAGATTGCGGCACGCATTCTACCAATGCAAAACTCAACCGCTCTAATGGGCAGCAGTCGACACAGCTGCAGCAAGATCAAGCGCCATAGCAACGATGCGTATTGCTCTGTTCTCCAAGGTCTACGCGCCAAAAATAGATGGCGTTGTCACGCGTTTGCACCACACAATTCAGCATTTGCAACAGCAGGGAGATGAGGTTATGGTTGTCTGCCCACATTATGGCTCCCCATCAGCCTCCTTAGCCTGCTTGCCTAATCATCTACAATATGTGCCCTCTATACCTCTTTTTTGCTATCCGCAGTTAAGATTGGGTTGCATAACGGCAACAACTTGGCGCAAACTAAACGCTTTTCAACCGGATGTCATCCATACTCTCATGCCTTTCACATTGGGATTAGGGGCGGCTATGTATGGGCGCATTCGCAATATTCCTTTGGTTGCTTCTTATCATACTGATTTGCTAAAATGTGTGAAATACTACACTATATTCACAGAAAAAATAGCCAAGTTGTTTGTAAAAAATATGCATAATATGGCTCAATGTAATTTGGTTACATCACGCGCTATGATGCATCAGCTCAAAAGATTGGGTGTGCGTCAGCTGCAGCAATGGCCCGCAGCTGTGGATACCAAGCTGTTTCACCCCCGCCGTTATAGCTCCGCCATGCGACAGCGTTTGTGTCGCAACCCCAACAAATTTGTATTGCTTTATGTGGGCCGGCTGGCTAAAGAGAAACACTTAGAAGATCTCATTACTACACTGCAGCATGATGCCAGATTGCATTTAGCTGTCGTAGGCACAGGTCCTTATGCAGCAACGTTACGAGATCGATTGCCGCGCAACAGAACCAATTTTATTGGCGCACTGCATGGCCAGCATCTATGCGCTGCCTACGCTTCTGCAGATCTGTTTGTTTTTCCATCCCCTTCAGAGACTTTGGGGTTAGTGGTCATGGAGGCAATGGCTAGCGGCCT
Source organism: Myxococcota bacterium (assembly GCA_039030035.1). Lineage (GTDB taxonomy): Bacteria > Myxococcota > UBA727 > UBA727 > JABDBI01 > JBCCEX01. The sequence goes on along the minus strand of JBCCEX010000125.1, from coordinate 1,463 downwards.
ACCTGTTGTTGCTGTAGCAGCAGGTGGTGTTGTTGAGTTGGTGGATCACAACCATACCGGATTATTGGTGTCGCATCATCATGCAGCAGCACAGCTATGCAATGCTGTTGTGCAGCTAGCCAATCACCGCAGTTTGCGACAGCGTTTACGCCAAACAGCGTTACAACAAGTAGGCCAATATAGTTGGCAACATGCCACACAGGTATTGCGACAGCACTATCGCCATACGACAGCGAAGTTTTTACAGCAAAACAGCAGGAGATATGGTGTGTAGATCCGAAATACAACAACTTCTCGAGAGACATTTAGCACAGCTCTCTTTGACCTATGAACAGCTCGCTATTTTGTCGCAGGCAGCACAGGTTGTCGACTATAAACCTGGCGAGCAGATTGTGCAGCACAACCAGCATGTCGATTACCTATATGTTTTGTTGTCGGGCCAAGCTGCTGTTTGTCAAGGTCATACAGACCAAGATTCTGTGCGTATTGGCACACTCAGCTCCGGCAGTGTGTTTGGTGAAACCTGTCTGTTTGATAACATCTCCTCTTCGGCAGCGGTCTACGCTGAACACACCTGTGTAACCATACAAATCCCGTCGGCTGTTTTGAAGCAAAAAGATCAAAAGGGTAAAGATCCAGGAGATATTTATTATAAAATACTGCCTGTTGCAGCCTGTTTAAGCGCAAGGCGTTTGCAAGAGGTTAACAAAAATCAAACCCAAATTTTGTTGCAGCGCCAAAAGGAGCATCAAAACTATGTTGTTCTAGGGGAGATATTTACCTATGTGATAACGGTTTTGGGTATTTGGAAGGTCTTCAATCAGATTGCCGCAGAAGAGTTTCCAAATTTTATTCATACAATCGTATTTAACTGGATATTTATTTTTGCTATCTGCATCCCTGTGTTTCTCTTTCTAAGAAAAACAAAGTCCAAAATATCTGAACTTGGGGTTAAAAGAGAGAATCTTTTTTCGAGTATTTTTGCAGCTGTTATTCTCTGTTGTTTACTCTCTTTTTTGTTTTATGTGTCGCGATTTTTTACCGGCTTTGATTTATTTAAAGGCGTCTTCTTGCTGCACAGAGAAGATCCCAATTTTTTCTTCAGATACACCATTCACTGTTATATTCAGGAATTTGTGGCAAGGGGGGTTGTACTTGGCTTATTGTTGAAATTTTTAGGTGAAGGAGCTTGGAAATCTGTTTTTATATCATCTATTTTATTTGCCCTATTTCATACACAGAATGAGCCAATTATATTGGTTACATTTTTTATAGCCTCTCTGCTGTTTGGTTTTTTCTATTTACGCTATCGTAATTTGGCCGGCGTCTCTATTTTACACTACTACTTAGGGAGTTTTGCCAAAGGGATAGGCTGGATGTGAAGTGGCCACAGATGTTGCATAATCGATACTAGCCCTTAGCGTGGACGGTTGCGAAATGCACGCAAAAAGCTATAGCCACAC
>JBCCEX010000124.1:0-4614 GCA_039030035.1 Myxococcota bacterium | reverse complement strand
TGTACACAACACTGCTGGGTATTTTTACCATTGTGGTGCTGTTTGTTGGAAGCGCCATGACCCGTAAACTGGGTTGGAAAAAGTCTGCCCTGGCAACGCCGCTCACCATTGGAGTCATTGGCTTTATCTTTTTTGTCTGCATTATATTTCCAACCGCCGTAGCACCGTTTGCCGCCCTATTTGGTGTGTCTACGGTGATGATAGGTGTGGTGCTTGGCACTGTGGGTAATATTCTCAACAAGAGCATCAAATATTCGCTTTTTGACCCAACCAAAGAGATGGCCTATATTCCGCTGGATGACGAATCCAAAAGCAAGGGAAAGGCAGCGGTGGATGTTGTTGGTGGTCGCTTCGGTAAATCGGGTGGTGCTTTGTTGCAGCAGCTTATGATTATTGGCATTGGCCCCATTGGAGTCATCGCCCCTTATGCAGGAGTCTGCTTGATGGCCATTGTTGCGATTTGGTCGCTTGCTGTCTTAAAATTGAGCAAGGAGTTTTCTAAGCTGTCACAGGAGGCAAACTAACCATCCTGACAGCAACCTGTAGGAGGGCAGGTGCGGCAGTTCTCACCTCGGTTTAAACGAACAGCCATGATTGCTTTGCTGTTTGTTGCCCCCTTCGTGCTGCTGCGTGTTGAACGCTCTTTGCCCCATTTTCGAGCCGCTGTATCAGGCTGGTTGATGGATCTATCGGCCGCTGTGCAGCAGCCCGTTGCTACCTGGTTTCGCAACCGGCGCCATCAATGGCAGCGCTGGCGCATCACGCTGCGCCGTGCACATGAGTGGCAACAGTTGCAGCAGCAGGCGCAACATAGCACATCGTTGCAGATTGCTCTTACCGAACAGCTGCTAGAAAACCAACGACTGCGCCGTTTGTTGGCAGCTCGCCACCTCATACAGGCAACCGAAAATGCTGTTTTGGCGCAGGTTATTAGCCGTAAATCTGCCCCTGTATCCAATCTGTTGCGCATCGATCGTGGTCATCAACACGGATTGCAGGTAGGCGACTGTGTAATCAACGCCGATGGCGTGGTCGGGCAGGTGGTGCTTGTGGCCAAAACCAGCAGCGACGTGCTGCTCATATCAGCCCCCAGCAGTGTGGTAGATGTTATTGTGCAAAGCACACGAGCGCGTGGTATGGCCAGCGGCATGGGCAGCAGTGTATCTTACCGGTTGCTGGTGGAGGATTTTGATCGCTTGCATCCTGTAGCTGCCGAAGATATCGTTGTAACATCAGGTTTAGACACACATCTAGGCACACGCTGCCCCAAAGGGCTTGCTGTTGGCATAGTCAAAACAGTCACACCCATGACAGACGGCGTTTATGTACAGGCGCTGCTGCAGCCCCTAGCCGATCTTGCACGATTGGAGGAGGTTTTGGTCTTGACAACCCCGCCGCCGCAGCAGCAATCTAATCATAATTAACCAGCGCAGTTGTATATGAGATCGCCACAAAATCGGTTGCAGCAAATTGCACACATAGCACGCAGCATGCAGCAGCAGTTGCGCTATTTGCAAGATTGTGGCTATAATTTTTTGCCACGCATGCAGCCTGGCAACCAACAAACAAAACAGGACCAGATCATGTCACAAACAAAACAGATAACCACAATGGATCCCCCAGTTCACAACCCCAGCAGCGCTGGTGTTGCACAACCGTCTGATCATGCACCGCCTCCGCACAGTGCAACCCCCACAGCGCAAGCGCAGCTAGATCAACTGCAACGTCAAGAAATTGGCGATTGCATGCGCTGTAAGCTGTGCTCACATCGCACCCACATTGTTTTTGGCGTGGGCAACCCACAAGCCAAGCTGGTGTTTGTTGGCGAGGCTCCCGGAGCAGCCGAAGATGCCCAAGGGCAGCCCTTTGTTGGCCGAGCCGGCCAGCTACTGACCCGTATGATTGAGGCGATGGGATTCAAGCGGCAAGATGTCTATATCTGCAATGTGATCAAATGTCGCCCCCCCGACAACCGCGACCCCGAGCCCGACGAGGTCAAAGCGTGCGAACCCTTTCTCAAGCAGCAGCTATCTATTTTGCAGCCCAAAGTAATTGTGGCCTTAGGCCGCTATGCCTGCCAATGTTTGCTACGTACCAACCAAGCCATGTCAAAGTTGCGCGGTAATTGGTCTAGCTACGAGGGGGTCAGTCTGATGCCCACATTTCACCCCGCCTATTTGCTACGCAGCCCCAGCAAAAAGCGAGAGGCATGGGAAGACTTGCGCCAGGTGCTAAAAAAGCTGCAGCAGCCATAACATTGGCCGATCAGACTACATACAAAAGCCGCTGCACTACATAAAACAGTGCTGTTGCTTTGCATCGTCACCATCTTTTACATTGTTATGCATGGCTTGATTGCCCAAAGAGACTCTGTTGTTGCTGCCGATATGGCCCATTTTACAGCCACGAGTAGGCGTTAAATAGATGCGTTGCCACTGTTTCCACCAAGGCAGCCGCTGCACATCTGTTTGATTGCTGCCGGTGGCCATCTCTGACTCATGCATCTGCTCGTCAGCCAGTAGTCTCATATTCATGAAATAGGCCCCCATCAAGATGGCTGCTCCAAAAACCAACAACGTTACCAAGCTTTTTTTACTCTTTTTTCTCATCATATATTATTTATAATGAATACTATATTTTATGCAAGTTATTATTTATGTTGACAAATAAGGGTGATTTGGTGTAGCATTAATTCAAATATAAAACAAGTTCTCAAAACTCGACAACCTTCCCAATTGTTCTGCGTTTGCGCCTTTGCTGGATTTCCAACTGCGTGGATAGAACAGCCTCAACAACTAAGATAACTGCTGCAAAAAAGCGTGTACATCTGTATGCTTTGCCAAGCGATATTTTGCTCTTGTTACGACATCGTCTTGTGCAGCAACCCGAATTGTCGTGTGGGGTGTAGATAGCTGCTGCAGTTGTGCAAAAGCCTCTTCGTCGCTTAAGTCATCGCCAATAAAAACAGGATGCAGATCGATGTGTTGCTGCAGCAATTGGGCGGCAGATAGTGCTTTGCTAGCACACTGCGGTCGTAGCTCCATCATGTTGTGCCCGCCCAACAACGACAGGTGATTGGGGGTATCGGTAGACTGATGTGCCAGTGTTTGTAGCGTTTCGACCACAGCACGCGCCGCTGTTTGTCTTTGTGCGGCCGGCACACTGCCCCAGTGGCCCGATACTAAAATTTGTTTATCTTCGATATGCAGCTGTGGAAAGCTGCCTTGCAGCTGCTTTAGCTGTTGCAATGCTGTATCCAGAAGGGGGCTGCGTTGTGGCAACGGTTTTCCTGGCCATTGGGCGCCGTGCAGCCCGACAATGGGAATCGCGGCCGGGGCGATGAGCTGCTGCACCATCGGTTGTTGCCTGCCGGTAACAATAAAAACGGCGTGACCCGCCCGCTGCAAAGAGGTGAGCAAACTAGGCAGCTTAGGGCAGACAGCAATCTGTGCGGTAGGCGATACATTCCAAGGCACAAGTGTGCCGTCAAAATCAAGCATGATCAGGCAGCGCCCTTGTGGCATAGGAACATTGCTGCTCATGAGTCTGCCTCAGATGCAGCATATAGCCCGGTTGAGCCAAAGCCGCCGCAAGCGCGTACAGATTCAGGCAGCGTCTGTTGTTGTTGCCATACAACCGGACAAACAACAGCAACTACCAGTTGCGCAATGCGCATACCGCGCTCAATGGTAAAATCCTGCTGCCCCAGATTGATGGCAATCACACCAACTTCTCCGCGATAGTCAGCATCGATGGTACCTGGAGCATTCAAACAGGTCACACCATGCTTCAAAGCCAACCCCGAACGTGGCCGTACCTGCGCCTCATAGCCAGCAGGCAGAGCCACAGCAACTCCCGTAGGCACCAAGGCACGCTGCATGGGTTGCAACACCATTGGTTGCTGGTTAGCTGCCACCAGATCCCAACCGGCCGCATGCTGCGACGCCTGACGAGGCCGTAAGAGATCTTGTGCCGCTTGATCCCCCTGCTTGGCTTGGGGGTCGACAAACATAAATGAGACCACTGCTTGCTTATTTGCCATTTTCTGCTCCTGCTTGATATTTCATCTATCTCACTCGATTTACCATCTTACCTGTGTCTACCAACATCGTAAACCGATAGGTAGCACGCATCGACTGCCGATCGTGCAACTAACAATTTTCAGAACATTCTACCCACTGAATCTCTACGAACAATATAAAGCCTTGTAAATGAATCTGTTAGTGATGCGCTATTTAGTCGCTGCTGCCTGTTTTGCGTTTGAGTTCGGCCTTGAGTTGCGCAATACGCTTTGGCGATAGGTGGGTGATCTCTATGACATCTTCGGTTGCCATGCCCTTATTTAACATGCCCGTGGCGGCTGTTTCTAGCCCCTCTTTTTTGCCTTTCTGCATCCCCACTTTTTCGCCTTTCTGCATCCCCATTTTTTCGCCTTTCTGCATCCCCACTTTTTCGCCTTTCTGCATCCCCATTTTTTCGCCTTTCTGCATCCCGACCTTTTCGCCTTCTTGCCTCAAAACTTGTGCTATAGACATCATTTCCCTCCTCACATCGCCGCGAAGGCCCTCTTTTAGTCTCATTATAAACTCTTCGGACGATTCGTGTCCATTGCCA
>JBCCEX010000123.1:0-4682 GCA_039030035.1 Myxococcota bacterium | reverse complement strand
TTGGAAGACAAATGGATTTATTTCCTGCGAAACGCACACCGTACGCCGCTGCGTGGTATTCCGTCGTCGCTGCAAGATCCCGATATTGAAGAGGCTTTTGAGATACTAGAAGAGATTGGTCGTAGCGAGCAGCAAACCATGTTGTATGAAAAGGCAGAGATGGATCACAGGGATCATCTGGCACGCATGGACAAGAAATTTGAAGAAGGGCTGGCACAGGGGCACCAGCAAGGTTTGATGGAGGGAGAGAAAAAAGGTCACGAAAAGGGTTTGGCAGAGGGAGAGGAAAAAGAGAAGCTTAAAGTCGCCCGCGCCATGCGTGCAGAGGGCTTAGATGAAAAGACAATTGCAAAGATAACCGGCCTCACCCTCCAGCAGGTGCAGGCTTTAGATTAGGCGCCGCACGTATTGTGGCCATGCTTGTTCATATGTCAACCATGGCCAGATCATCTTGCAGCGCGTATAGATTTTGTGCTATAGTATAATTGGGGTAGTTGTATGAAAAAAGAGATACGTATTTGGCCCGATTCTGTGTTGCGCCAAGTTGCCAAGCCGATTAAGCAGGTGGATGATGAGGTGTGTGCTTTGGCGCAAGATCTATTGGATACTATGGCTGATGAGGCTGGTTTGGCGGCGCCGCAGATAGGGGTTTCGCGCCGTATTTTTGTGGCGCAAAGGTGGGTTGAAACTGCATCTGGCTTTGACAAAAGTCCGCAGGGGGCGTTGGTGTGTATGAACCCTGTATTTGTGCATAAAGAGGGGCGTATGCGCGGTGAGGAGGCCTGTCTTTCGATTCCTGGTGAGTCTGGTTTTGTCAATCGTGCACAGCGGGTGGTTATGGAGTACACCGACCTGCAGGGGCAACAGCAGCAGCTACAAGCAGATGGGTTTTTGGCTGTTTGTCTGCAGCATGAAGCTGATCATTTAGATGGCAAGTTGTGGGTAGATTATCAAGACCGCACCAAACGCGAGCGGGTGCGGTACAACATGTTGCGTCTCAAGCAGACACTCTATCGCAACGAACAGCAGGTGCATGGCTAGCAGCGCAGCTTTGACAGCTTGTGTGTGTAGAGGCAATGTCGTGGTTGAGATGCGGTTATGGTAAAAGGTCGTACAGATCAACAGCAGCAACACAGCCGTACTGCTTCGCAACAGTGGTCTTACGAGGGCGCTACTGCAGCAGACAACTGGGGCAAATTGTGCACCGAATTTGCTCAGTGTAGTTTGGGTAGGCAGCAAAGCCCCATCGATATCGATGCGACGGTTTTGCCAACAGCTTCACAGCAGATTGCTATCGATTTGTGTTACCAGCCAGCACCTTTGTGTATGCGCAACGATGGCCGCATGTTGATTGCTGCATGCAACGATAATGCCGGTTTTATGACGGCAAACAAGCAGCGGTATCGGCTGGTTCAGTTTCATTTTCATCTGCCAAGTGAGCATTGTGTGCGGGCACAGTCTTATGCCATGGAGATCCATTTGGTGCATGAAAACAGTGCAAAGCAGTTGGCGGTCGTGGCTGTGTTGGTGCGTCAAGGTCCGGCTCATGTTGCGATTGCGCAGCTATTTAAACAGCTGCCCAACCGCACAGCGCATGAGGGGCCAACGCTGCTGTTTGATGTGGGCAGTTTGTTGCCGCAGCAGCGTGGCTATTTTGCTTATCAAGGTTCACTCACAACGCCGCCTTGTACACAAGGCGTGCAGTGGTATGTCATGATGCAGCCTATAACGGCAGACCAGCAGCAGCTTGATAGCCTACTGCAGGCAATGGGAGGCAGAATAAATAGCCGGCCGCTGCAGCCTCTCAATGGCCGAACAGTATGGCGTTGTCTGCCCTAACAGCGACTGCTTGCAGAGTTGTTGGTACAAGGCAATACCGGGGCCAAAGCCTTGGCAGGTTGCGTGATAGAGTGTTAATCTTTAGCATAAATGTTTTGTGGGGGGGGCTGTAGCTCAGTTGGGAGAGCGCTAGAATCGCACTCTAGAGGTCGTCGGTTCGACTCCGATCAGCTCCACCAACCTGATATTGATTTTGGAGTGGGTGCCTATGACAAGTAACAACGCAGGTGGTTGTAAGGATTTGCAAGCAACAGCACAGCAGCGGGCAAAGCCTGTGCACAACACAACAAACAAGCTGCCGCATTTTACGGCGGTGGTCTCAACGTGGCGTCGACGGTTGGTGTTGCTGTTGTGGGTGGTTGTTATTGGTGTGGCATTGGATCAAGGCAGCAAGTTGCTCGTGCAAAACTCGTTAGCGCGTGTGCTGGTTGTGTCGTCGCAAAATTCCAGCCAGCTTGCTGCCAATCGGCCCGGGCCTGTCTACGTGCCCAGCCGCCATATTGTTTTGGTGCCGGGGCTATTTGAGCTGCGTTATGTTGAAAATTCGGCGGCTGCATTTAGCTTAACCCGTTCGATTCCTGAGTGGATTCGTATGCCGCTGCTGATTGGTGTTAGCAGTGTTGCCATTGTGTTCTTTTTGTGGTGGTATCTGACGCTGCAGCCAGCGAGTTGGTGGCTGCTGTTGGCATTTTGCATGGTGGTGGCCGGTGCCATTGGCAACCTGATAGATCGAGCTCGCTTGGGTTATGTGATTGACTTTTTGCACTTTTATGCTGGATTTGCTGGCTACCCAGAGGTTTATTGGCCTACCTTTAACGTAGCCGATTCTCTGATTGTCGTGGGGGCGATTGGCATTTTGTTGCACACGTTTTTGGCTGATCGCGCAGCGGCTGCACAGCGTGCATCTTCTTGCCGCAAGCAGCAGCCAGAGCGCGCAGCTGCTTCATAAGTTGCTCAAAAGCATGAGGGCTGAGCGATTGTCGCCCGTCGCAAAGAGCTTGGCTGGGGCAGGGGTGCACCTCTACCATAAGGCCGTCAGCGCCACATGCAAGAGCCGCCTTGGCCAGGGGGATAACCAGCTCCGACATACCTGTTGCGTGCGATGGGTCGACAATAACCGGCAGGTGGGTGCGCTGTTTTAGGTAGGCCACAGCTGATAGATCTAAGGTGTTGCGCAGGCAGACCTCAAATGTGCGGATGCCCCGTTCACACAAAATCACATTGGGGTTTCCCCCCTTAACGATGTATTCGGCAGCCAGCAGCCACTCATCGATACGAGCAGACATGCCCCGTTTTAAAATAACCGGCAGCCGTTCGCGCGATAGTGCCTGCAGCAGGCTAAAGTTGTGCATGTTGCGTGAGCCAACCTGAAACGCCTGTGCATGTTGACGCACCGCATCGATCTGCGCTGCATCCATCACCTCGGTGACAGCAGGCAGTTGGGTTTGTTTGGCAACGGTTTTGAGCATGCGCAGCCCCTCTTCACCCAGGCCCTGAAAGCTGTAGGGGCTGGTGCGCGGTTTGTAAGCGCCAGCACGCAGGCAACAAGCACCGGCAGCCTGCACTGCAGTAGCGGTTTGTAGCAGCTGCTGCAAATTTTCTACGGCACAAGGGCCGGCAATGACGCTAAAGGTGCCTGGGCCAAATGTCGCTGCGCCTACATGCACAACTGAGCCTGTGTGGCAGCCTTTAGAATACTTAACCAGCATTGTCCTCTTCTCTAGTGTTTTGCGTTGAGTTACAGCATCTGTCACTTTATTTGTAATCTCTGCTATCATAGTAACAAACTTCTGGGTTGCCATGGAAGCCAAAAAGCCGCACGATGTAAAGATTGCATCACGAAAAACAGCGGGTGTTACCCGGTTTGTTTTGTGGGCCATTCAGCTGTATCAGCGTTTTATCAGCCCTGTGAAGCCGGCCTGTTGCCGATTTTATCCATCTTGCTCTGCCTATGCGCGCCAAGTAATTGCGCAGCACGGTTTGTTGCACGGAGGTTGGCTGAGCATCAAGCGCATTGGGCGCTGTCATCCCTTTCATCCTGGCGGTGTGGATCTACCGCCTCCTGGTTGAAATCCAGCTGCCACCACGTAGATCTCTTTGCTGCTGCTGCGTGTTGCTTGTGGGCGTTGTATGCACACATGTTGAAACAGCGCTTTGCAGCGGCTGCAGTAATCTTGGGTATCGGCTCCATCAAATAGCTTCACGCACATACTGCCACCTTGTTTGAGTAGTTGGCAGGCCAATTGCAGCACCTGTTCACACAACTGCAGGCTACGTTGCTGGTCAACCAGTTTGACGCCGCAGGTGTTGGGTGCCATGTCGCTAAGCACCGCATCAAAAGGGCATGGCTGTTCGCTGTTTTGCCCCAGTAGCAACAAAGTTTGTGCTGGTACGGTAAAAACATCTTGCTGTAGCAGATGCATGTGAGGCTGTGCCGGCAGTGTGACATGTTTGAGATCGATGCCCACAACACAACCACCTTGATGTGGATTGAGTTTTTTGGCGATATATTGTAGCCAAGAGCCGGGGGCGCAGCCCAAATCGAGCACCCTATGCGATGGTTGAATGAGGCGATATCGTTCATCGATTTGCTGCAGTTTAAAGACCGACCGGGCTACATAACCGGTTGCTTTGGCTTGGCGAAAAAAGGTGTCATGTGGTTGCCAGGATTTTGCGTGCTTATGGGCGCGGTTTGTCGGTTTGCGCTTGTTGCTGCGGGTTTTTGTCATGTCTATTATAAGAGTAGCTTAAAATAGCGCCGCAACAAACATGTTTAGATAAAAAACTTTATTTTTATGCTGTATGATAGAAAAAATTTATAAATATAAAAAATAGAGAGATCG
>JBCCEX010000122.1:0-4706 GCA_039030035.1 Myxococcota bacterium | reverse complement strand
GCGCTTGGGTTATCCAAAACGTCCCAATCGGTTTCCCAACAGTGTGGTTTTGTGTGGATTGCGTCACTTGCGCGACTACCGCATGCAGCTGGGTGATGAAGGGGAGTATTTGGTGAAGGGGGGCAGCCCATTTAATATTCATTCCAAATCGCTGCGGTTGGGGGACTTTTCGCTGCACGATATTGAAACTCTCTATGGGCAACATACGCAAGAGACAGGTCAGCAGTTTGCGGCAGATGTATACCCGCGTGTGTTTGAGCTGACGCAGGGGCAGCCCTGGTTGGTCAACGCTTTGGCTTATGAGGTCTGCTTTGAAGATGCGGCTGGGTGTGATCGCAGCAAGATCATCACGGTAGATGATATGGATGTGGCCAAAGAAAAGCTGATTCAGCGGCGCGAGACCCATCTGGATCAGCTCATGGCTAAGCTCAAGCAACCACGGGTGCAACGGGTGATCGAATCGATGCTGCTAGGGGTAGAGCAGCCTATTTCGCCTGATGATGCAGAATATGTCAGTGACCTGGGCCTTATTCGTTGTGAGTTCAACGGTGAGATGAACATTGCAAATCCTATCTATCGCGAAGTGATTCCCCGACAGCTGGCTTACAAACATCAACTTGGTTTGCAACGACAGCAAGCCGATTATGTAACGGCACAAGGTGCTTTGGACATGACCAAACTGCTGCAGGCGTTTCAGCAATTTTTTCGCGAAAACTCTGATAGTTGGTTGGATCAGTTTCAATACAAAGAGGCGGGTCCCCACCTAATTTTGCAGGCCTTCTTGCAGCGTATTGTCAATGGCGGCGGTGGCATCGACCGCGAGTACGCCTTGGGTCGAGGGCGCACCGATCTGCTGGTGACATGGCCCAAACACAGGTCGACACAGGCCAACATCGTTGGGCAGCGCATTGTGTTAGAGCTCAAGCTTATGCGGGCAAAAGATAGCTTCGATACCAAACTACAAGAGGGCATGCAGCAAACTGGGCAATATATGGATCAGTGTGCAGCCACCGAGGGCCACCTGCTGCTGTTTGACCGTCGTGCAGGCAAAAGCTGGGACGAGCGCATTTGGGTGAAGCAGCGGCAAGCTGCCAACGGTCAATCTATTACGGTGTGGGGCTTGTAGTAGAGGGCTCTGTATTGATAAGCAATTGCTTATTTTCTAGCTGCACCAGCACCTTACTGCCTGCCGGCAGCGGCTGTTGCAGCAGCAATCGTGCCAAAGGGTCGAGCAACTGCCGTTGTAGTGTCCGTTGCAGCGGTCGCGCGCCATAGGTGGGGTCGTAACCTAGCTGCGCTAGATGATCTTTGGCCGCATCGCTGATGTGTAGCGTCAGCTCGCGCTGCTGTAGCCGTTGTTGAATGCGTTGTAGCTGAATATCGATAATGGATCGCAGCTGCGTTTTGTCGAGACTATGAAAGGTAATAATCTCATCAATACGGTTGAGAAACTCAGGGCGGAAGCTGTTTTTGAGCTCTTGTAGCACCTGCTGTTGGATTTCGGGGGAGTTGCCCTGCAGCAGCGCGCGGCTGCCGATGTTGCTGGTCATAATGAGCAAGGCGTTGCGAAAATCGATGGTGCGGCCTTGTGAGTCGGTGAGGCGGCCGTCGTCTAGTACTTGTAGCAGTAGGTTAAACACTTGGGGGTGAGCCTTTTCCATTTCATCTAGCAGTACCACGCAGTAGGGGCGGCGGCGGACCGCTTCGGTGAGTTGTCCGCCCTCTTCGTGGCCGATGTATCCTGGGGGGGCTCCGATGAGGCGTGATACGGTGTGTGGCTCCATGTACTCTGACATGTCGATGCGAATGAGGGCGCGTTCGTCGTCGAACAAAAAGGAGGCGAGCGCTTTGGCGGTTTCGGTTTTGCCAACGCCGGTGGGGCCCAAAAACACAAAGCAGCCGATGGGGCGATTTTCGTCTGACAGGCCAGCGCGGCTGCGACGGATCGCGTTGCTGACAGCGGCCAGGGCATCTTGCTGGCCTATCACCCGCTGTGCGAGATTTTCTTGCATATTGAGCAGGCGCTGCGCTTCGCTTTGCAGCATTTTGGCCACTGGAATACCGGTCCAGCGGGCAACTACCTTAGCAATATCTTCTTGCGTGACCTCTTCGCGCAAAAACGAGCCGTCGGTTTGTGCCTGCTTGAGGGTTTGCTGTTTGTTGTCGAGCTGTTTTTGTAGCTCAAACTGCTCGCCATATTGCAGCTGCGCCGCTTTTTCAAAATCGCCACGCTTTTGGGCCAGTTGCGCCTCGTGTCGCAGCTGCTCTAGCCGACCTTTCATGTCGCGAATGCTGGAGAGCAACTCACGCTCACGCTGCCACTTGGCCTGCATGCCGCGTGCTTTCTGTTTGCAATCTTCTAGCTGCTGTTGGGTGCTGTCGAGCTGCTTTTTGCTAACGTCATCTTTTTCGCGCATGAGCGCCTGCTTGGCCACCTCTAGGCGGGTGATGCGCCGCTGTAGCACATCGAGCTCTTGCGGTACCGACTCAATTTGCATTTTGACGGCGCTGGCCGCCTCATCGATGAGGTCGATGGCTTTGTCGGGCAGCTGCCGGTTGCTAATATAGCGGTGCGACAGCGTGCAGGCGGCTACAATGGCTGTGTCGGTAATGCGAATACCGTGGTGCAGCTCGTAGCGCTCTTTGAGACCGCGCAAAATGGTGATGGCATCTTCAAGCGACGGCTCGCCGACCATCACGGGTTGAAAGCGGCGCTCCAGTGCAGCATCTTTTTCGACATGTTTGCGGTATTCATCTAAAGTGGTTGCACCAATGCAGCGCAGCTGACCGCGTGCTAGCGCCGGCTTGAGCATATTGCCGGCATCCATCGCCCCTTCGGCTGCACCGGCGCCTACCAGCGTATGCAGCTCGTCAATAAACAAAATCACACTGCCTTGCTGCCGGTCGATCTCCTTGAGCAGCGCCTTGAGACGGTCTTCAAACTCACCGCGATATTTGGCGCCGGCCACCAAAGCGGCTAGGTCTAACGACAGCAGTTGCTTGTTTTTGAGGCTGTCGGGCACGTCGCCGCTGGCAATGCGTGCGGCAATCCCTTCGGCAATGGCCGTTTTGCCTACACCTGGGTCACCAATGAGCACCGGATTGTTTTTGGTACGCCGGCTCAACACCTGCAGCGTGCGGCGCATCTCCTCATCGCGGCCAATGACCGGGTCGAGCTCACCGGCCGTCGCCTGCTGTGTGAGATTACGTGTGTAGCGCTCAATAGCCGCTGCTTTAGACTCGGGCGAATCATCGTGCACCTGCTGCCCGCCGCGCAGCTGCTTAATAGCAGTTGCCAACCGCTTGCTATCAACACCACGCCGCTGCAGCAGCTCTTGCGTTGGACTGGTTTTGCTTAGCGCCAACAGCATCGCTTCGGTAGAGATATAGCTATCGCCCCAGCTGCTGGCAATGCGCATCGCCTCATTGATAGCACGCGCCAAGTTGGGCGATGGTGTCGGTTGGGCAGGGGCGTCGCCCTGCACCTGCGGGTTGTTGTCAAGCGCACTGCGCACATCGTCACACAGCGCATGCACATTGGTTTCAAGCTGCGCAAATAGCTGCGGCGCCATCCCCTCTTGTTGCTGCAGCAACGGCAACAACACATGGTAGGGGGTCATTTCAGGATGCCGCTTTTCAATAGCCAAATTCTGCCCCTGCGCAATTGCCTCTTGCAGCATCAATGTCATTTTAGTGCCTTGCATCAACACCTCCCGCGGCTCGCCAGTATGTTGCCGCTTTCTCTCAATAAAGTAGACACCGTTTGGCTTTAGGAAAGCCGATGGTGTCATGGCGCTTGCAGCAGGACTCGAACCTGCGACACCTGGTTTAGGAAACCAGTGCTCTATCCAGCTGAGCTATGCAAGCATCCGATCCACCTTGTTACTGTGAAACAGGAGCCGGCAGCGGTCAAGGTCTGTGTCTGTATAAAACCAACCTGATGTGAACTTAGGCAGTAGCGACTGGATTGCAGCAAAACAGCTTTCTAGATTGAAATGGATCTGCTTACCTGTTATAAACATTGCAGGCAAAGAGTCATCGATGCACAACAAACAGCTAAAGGGGCAGTCTGATTGAAACCCGATGCCACACCGCACGATATCTTTGCCAAGGCTGCCTTTCGCAACCCGCTGGTCTATCGCCCATTCATACGCGAACACACGCCACCTGAGTTGCTTGGGCACATCGACACAAGCAAAATCGAGGTGATGCCGGTCGGTTTTCCGCTAAGCAACCCGTTGCAGGCAGCCGATATTGTGCTGCGTGCCCCGCTGCTTAATGGATCTGGTTGGGTTTATTGGCTGCTTGAGGTGCAGGCAAGCCGCGATAGCAATATGGCGCTACGGCTGCTGCTTTATAAAATGGAAATTCTCAAATACCACCTGCAAAGCGAGCAGGGGCGGCACAATAGCAAACCGCCTATGATTTTGACCACTGTTATCTACATGGGCTTGCACAACTGGCAACCCAGCACACTCGACCCTTTTGCCCCTCTTGATGCCCCGCTGCGTGATATGGCACGCGCAGCGTTTGTGGGTGATGCAGAGTTTGTCAATGTCAAGCAGACCGATTTGGCAACCGCCTGTGATCCAGCGATTCAGACTGCCACCCTACTCATGCGCCGCGCCTATGCACGTGATAAAATCAAGCTGCTGCAAGAGGCTGGGCCACTGCTGCAGCAGGTCTACAACAAGCCAGGCGGCCAT
>JBCCEX010000121.1:0-4763 GCA_039030035.1 Myxococcota bacterium | reverse complement strand
CGGAGATAGGGCTTTTTACGGTACCTATTTTCACGCAGGGTTTGCATGTGATACTTACTTTCACATAATAGTTTAAATGCAATACCTATTTTCACTATGACTGTGGCGAGTGCATTAAAACAAGAAGGGCGGCTAGAAGGGCGGCAGGAAGGTAGGCAGGAAGGTAAAAAAGAGGGGCTACAAGAAGGACTAGAAACAGCCGCCCTAGGTATGCTCAAAGAGGGCTTAGCCTTGGAGCGGATCCGCAAGATTACGCATCTATCCAAACAACGCATCACACAACTGTTAGCTAAGCTTGAACATAAGATTGCCGGCGGCCGCTAGCTCAATCACTCCTCTTTTAACGCCCCCATAGACACCTCCCTCAGTTGGCTGGCTGGTTGATCTGGTTCAACACCAAAAGCGCTTACCGTCAGCAAATTTGCATTTTGGGTGCATTGTGTAGTATTAGTAAATAGTTGGGTATAGTAGTTTCCTCCTGACCCAGCGAAGAGGGGGACATATTGGGCCCTGTGTGGGTTAGGGCCCAGTCCCTTTGAAAACTTGTTACAGAAGATGATGATTCTGAGGAGTTAACCCGAGTCTTTTCTCAATGCTTCTATGAACTGTGCTAATGAGAGAACGGTTGTTTCATTGCCAAGCGAGAATCTGTCTTTACCTGTGTAAACAACACATTTACGCTGCACCTGCAGATCTTCGCAGGCTATATGAAACCCTTTTTTGACGGTGGGTATGCGGCTGGATTTGATTTCAATTGCCCAGTAATCATCTAGGCCAAACTCAAGCAGCAGATCGATTTCGGCTCCAGCTGCGGTGCGGTAGAAATAGGGATGAACGCTAGATGGTAAAGCGGAAATGATATTTTCGATCACAAAGCCTTCCCAGCTTTTCCCTAAAATAGGGTGGCCAAGCAGTTTTTCGTAATCGGGTATTTGCAGCAATGTATGCAGTACACCACTGTCTCTCACATAGGTTCTGGGAGACTTAACCAACCGTTTTTTGATATTTCCATACCATGGCTGCAGTCTACGAACGAGTAATAGGTCAACCATCAAGTCGAGATAGCGGCTAATTGTGACGCTTTCGACGCCCAGTGCACTTGCCAGTTTGGATGCATTGAGCAATTCACCTTGCACATGGGCGAGCATTGTCCAAAAACGCATGAGTGTTGCGGCAGGAATCCGCGGGCCTAGCTGCGGGATATCACGCTCTAAATAGGTGCGGATAAAATTTTGACGCCATTCACTGCTTGCATGATCATCTGCAGCAGCGTAGCTATCGGGAAAGCCGCCACGCAGCCACAGTTTTTGTAAAGACTCGCCATGGGGCTCTTCAATTTCAAACGGATTCAGTCCTGTCAGCTGGGCATAATGAATGCGCCCTGCAAGGCTTTCAGAGCTTTGTTTGAGCAATTCATTTGAGGCAGAACCGAGGATCAGAAACCTGCCGTTACCACGCTTTTCACGACGCCTTGCATCAATAATACCTCGCAGCGACATAAATAGATCCGGATAGCGTTGGATTTCGTCGAGAATGACCAGCTTATCGGCATGCAGGTTCAAATAGTGAGCTGGATCTTGTAACTTCTGCAGATCTTCGGAATTCTCAAGGTCAAGATAGATGGATGGTCGGTTTTTGGCGATCTCAAGCGCCAGTGTGGTTTTGCCAATCTGACGCGGCCCCAGGATGGCCACTGCCGGGTTTCGGGTCAAGCGCTCGATGATCTTCTTGGCCAGCTCTCTTTGGTACATGCTAGCAATATTAACATGAAATGTTAAATTTGCAAGGAAAATAGCTGTGTGTGGTGGTTGGCTAACGATCGACAGAAATAAATCCACCGCTGCGTTTGTTGTTATTGCAAAGGCGGTGTGTAGATGAAAAGAGCTTTACAAGCAGCAAGCATGGCTGTTTTTGCAATTGCATGTGGTGAAAAAGATGCAGACAATGTCTCTAGCAGTGAGCTGGAGGTTGAGGCTGCTGTTGCCGCTGTGGCCAGCGACAAATGTTGGCAAGCAGCGCGGCACATGCAGCAACAGACAAATAAGTTGTGCCCAGCAACAGGTATGAAAGACAAATGTTTGTCGGCCATTGCTTTGTTGCCAGCCAAACAGCAAGAGTTTATGAAAACAAGCGGCTGCAACGAAATAGAGGCATTTTCAAGCAAAATGTGCTTAGATAGCCTCACCGCGGCAAGAGGTAAAATTTTGTTGCAAGCACAACAAAACAGCGTCGAAAAACATCTGCTCACAACGCTATTTGAGGGGCTGTGCTCAAGGCATGCCCACCAGGGATTTTTGTCGGGCGCTTCGCCAATTTGCTTGCATGGCGCAAAAACATTTCACGAAAAAATTGGCGACAAAATCTGCAGCAAAGAAGATGCTGTTGCGCAGATAAAAAGCGCCTGTGAGGAGTCTGCTGCACTTTTTTCGCCCACACACATTGCCCTAAAAAGCCTCATGAACAGTGCCTGCAGCCAAACCATGCAGCCGCTGTTTCACTATGTTTGTGGTGAGAGCCAGGCTTCGAGTGCTATTGAGGTAAACGCTGAAAACGCTTCGGATCAATTTCTCACCTTTTTTCAGGGTGCCTGCTCACAAGCAGCTAAAACACTGAACCTTTTTTAGCAGCTGTGTAACGCTACTTGAAAACCCCTGCTCACAACAACAGCCATGCAAACAGCCACTGCCGCCGACAGCAACGCGCAGCTGCACAACGCCGCCACTTAGCGTGTACAACAAGCTATTGAACGCTGCCTGGGGTCGGCTTTGCTGCAGCTGTTGCACAATAAACAGGTGGTAGAGATTTTGCTCAACGCCGATGGTACAGTCTGGTCAGAAACCCTAAGCAAAGGCATGCAGCAGCAAAACATTGTGCTGTCGCCACACGACGCTCAAGCACTCATTCGCTCATTGGCTACACCATGCGCCACGCACTACGCGACGTGCTGCGCTTTCGCCCCGACCGCATTGTAGTAGGCGAGGTGCGCGACGGCAGCGCCCTCGACCTACTCAAAGCCTGGAACACCGGCCACAACGGCGGCATCGCCACCCTTCACGCCAACAGCGCCCAAATGGGCCTCACCCGCCTAGAGTCTCTCATTGCCGAAGTAGCCGTTCATGTACCCAGAGATCTCATTGCCCAAGCAGTCAACGTGGTGCTATTTATCTGCCGCAGCAACAGCGGCAGACAGGTGCAGCAGCTGCTGCAAGTGCACGCTGCCAGCAGCAACGGCAGCTACAACTGTACGCCGTTGTAGCTGGTTGTCGTAAAATTCAAAAAAATCGACAAGGCGCTGGCAAATTACTGCTTTAACGCAAGCAAGAGCATTTAATTGTTTTGATCAGCAGGAGCCTCCTGCACTCTCTTTTGATGATTGCCACTAATACTGTCTACAGTAACACAATCGGTGCCGTTCCATATACACGTTTGCTTATTTTCATTGGTTTTACCATTGCAGTCGCTCTCTTGTGTATGCTCGGCACATGGCTCATGCTTGCAGGCAGCACAAAACAGCACACAAACCATGCCAGCTGCTCCTATTAGAAATTTAAACTCTCTGGCTGCCACGCCTACCCCTCCCCACAACAAACAGCCTATACGCTGCACATAGGCCACGCGTTACAACATCTATATTAGCACAATTTACACCCTATTTCAATCATATAATTTAAAGCCCACGTGTCTGCCGGACCAGAAAATCTGATATACTTATACATGATGAGGAGGGGATGCCATGCCACAGCTGATTCGGTTTGACTGGGCCATCAAGCATATTTTGTGTGATAAAGCCAATTTTGATGTGCTAGAGGGTTTTTTGTCGGAGCTGACCGGCATGGATCTCAGCGTTGTCGAGCTGTTGGAGAGCGAGGGTCATCAAAACACAAAAGAGGAGGGACTCAACCGCGTTGATATTTTGGTTGCGACCCAAACAGGCGAACGCGCGATTGTCAAAATGCAATTCCAAACACACCTAGACTACCTCAGCCGTGTGTTAGCTGCCACCAAGAAAGTAAACACCGAAACAGTGCACAAAGAGAAAAACGACCGCCAGGTTAAAAAGGTTATCTATGTTACTATCGCCTACTTCGACCTCGGCCATGGCGACGACTATGTTTATCGCGGCGACACGCAGTTTATTGGCATGCATACACATCATCTGCTCAAGCTCTCCCCTGAAGAGCAAGCGCTGTACCAAAAAAAAGCTATTGACAACGTCTATCCGCAACAATACCTAATCAAGGTCAACAAATTTGACCAAAAAATTCGCGATCATCTCGATGAATGGCTTCACTTTTTACAGACCGATGAATTACCTAAAAACTACAAAGCCAAGGGCCTGCAAGCAGCGGCAGAGAAGCTCAACATTCTCAAGCTCTCCCATGGGCAATATCTCATTTACAACCGCTACATCGAGAGCCTGATGGATCAGCAGAGCTATTACGAATCAACCTATGTGCGAGGGCACAAAGAGGGCCATAAAAAAGGTTACCAAAAAGGTTTGCAGGAGGGTCGCCGCCAAAAGTAACAGCGCATGGCCCGTCAACTGCTGCAAAGCGGCATGAATCAACAAACGGACAAAACAACCAATCCAGCTTTTTAGACGTTGTTAAGCAGGGAGATAGATGGATGAGGATGGTTTAGCGGCCCCCCATTGGAGCGTTAGACTTAGCCGCCGCAGTCCAGAATCCCCGCCCCGCTGCCGCCGCCAACAACAACCAGCAGCAGCAACCCCAAAGAAGGCCGCAAGTGCTGCACCCTAATTT
>JBCCEX010000120.1:0-4817 GCA_039030035.1 Myxococcota bacterium | reverse complement strand
CGAAGTGAAACACATGTGACAAGGGCCACCGTGTACCGGTCGCTCGCATGCAGTGGATGGAGATCGATCGCAAAGATCTACTTGTACATGATCGT
The DNA here is from genome assembly GCA_039030035.1 of Myxococcota bacterium. Lineage (GTDB taxonomy): Bacteria > Myxococcota > UBA727 > UBA727 > JABDBI01 > JBCCEX01. The sequence goes on along the minus strand of JBCCEX010000120.1, from coordinate 4,722 downwards.
ACACCGTAGTCACCGTAGTCTGGCGTAGATTCTACAAGCGTGATGATCGTGATCGATCGCGTATCGATCGATCGACCCCGCGTATGCGTAGATCTGTACGTAGTGCCGTTTTTTTTTGGCCCTGGCCTCTGAAATGATGCGCGCCGGGGCCGTGAAACATAGAAAAAAAAGGTGTGGCTTTACATGTGCGGCATGTACAAGTATCGATCCCAAAGTCTATACCCCCTGGAATCGATACTGTTGTTGCAGCCGTTTGAGCGATCGATCTCCGATTTTCGCGATTTTTTTGGCAAATTGTACGACAAAAATCGTAGCTTTCAAGTCGTGTAAAAATCGAGGGGTCACAAGTCAAAGTGTGCGCGAAAATTGAGCACGAATATGAATCTCCCAACAAAGAATTGTTGTCTTTCTCGTGTGCACTGCACCAGCGCAAGGCGAGAGAAGCAATGGTGGCTCGCCCGGTTCCAGCTCGAGTATTTCTGCTGGTGCTACGCTGTAGCTGCTGGACAATTGGGGTTCTGATGATGACTGCTCAGCTGACCAGCTGTCTTCATTGGTTGACTATTTCTCAGATGAAGATTTCGCATCACACGAAATTTTCTCTACGCTAGTGAGTGGCAATTATTCTCATGGCGACACTGATATGAAGCTGCTCATGCCAAACGTCCCCGGAGCCATGATGGTGCTAGTAGTTGTGCTAGAGCATGCTGGAGAGTAATTTCTCGCAGCAGAAGTCGTGGCAGAGCAAGGTGACGCGGTAGAAGTCAAGGAGAAAAATATTCCTGGATTGTTGATTAACTCTCATACTATTTGTTCCTGCAAGATATGCTGGAGTCTGATGTTTCTTCGAGCGCTTGGCCAACATTACTTGCTAAGATTTTGAAAAGGGTTTTTTTAGTCAGCCGGTATTGTGTATAATCAGAGCATGCACGTATGTGTATCACAAAAATGTGCCAAAATGAAGTTATAAGTGGTTTTCTCACGCCAGCGCTTCTGCAAACAAATTGCGTCATACTTAAAAGGTTAAACTATACGGGTTCTTTAGCCAAGGTTTTTTTCAATATTAACCAAGATTTAAGAGATGTACAAGAAACATGCCGCTTTTCATGTTGCAAACTTACAACCATTGAACATTTGTGGGTATTGGACTTGGCACAGCTAGTAAGTTCCTCGAATAACAATTGACATGGGTGCCCTGGCAAGAGCATTGGGTTGGACATGCCAGACAAAGACTGGCAGCGATGAAGAAGGTGGCAGTTGTTGTTAGCCATACTAGTTGCAACACCTGGGAGCACAGGAGAAAATCAGAGTTGTACTTGTTGGTAAGGAACAGAATCGACTTGTTCAAAAGTTGGGAGGCAGTCTGCAGTTCTGCTTCAGGGAACGCTAATTCTATACTCTCATGCTTGATATGAGCCCGAGTCAGCTAAAAGCTACGTTTGTGTACAAAGGTGGTGATGTCAGAAAATGATATCAAAGTCGGGGACCCGCACGCGTGCACGCGAGCGCGCGCGGAAGAAGCAGGATTGTTTTGTTTTGATCACTTGTCTTCAGCGCTCGTCACTCTCATGCCGTCTTTGTTCTCGAGTAAAATGTCTTGTCGATTGGTTCTCCTAGCTCTGTCGTAGCCTACTGCACCGCAGATTTTGTCGTCTCACGCTGTGACTCAAGCTACGTGCCAAGCAAGTATCCGTCAAGACGCCGAGCTACGAAGTTTGTGTAATAATGCCCAATTACTCGAACAGAATGAGAGGTTGCGGCAAGCGTGCGAACCATTCATTGAAGTAGATCCAGAAGTAGCGGCTCAGCAAGCGGCTGAGCGGCTTAAACAGAGGGCTTTTGGTAAAGTTAATGCATTGCTACAGCGTCAAAGTGTCGGCCTCGTGCCGGGAGGTTTCGCCAACGATGCACAGCTGACGACATATGCCGGTTTGTATAACCAATTTCCAGATCTTAGAGAGGATATTGTTCAACGGCAGATGCTTGAAGTTGTGACGCAAGCTCTTAATTTGTGGTTGAATAACAACTACCAGGGTGTTGTAGATTTGCAGATTCCAGGAGCAGGTCGACCTGTGGCAAACCGACAAGAGCCGCGGAGGGAGCAACCCCGTGGTAATCCGATGCTACAGCGGCAACAAGAACAGCGGGAGCAACAAGAGGGGCGTGTGTTAAATCAAATGCAGCCAGCCAACCAAGTTTATGTTAGGCAGGGTTTCTGGCAAATGGGTTTTGTGCAGGATAACGAGTTGGTGGGCAATCAGCTAGATGGACAACCTAATAATGTATTAAGGCAACGTGTAACGCAGTACCTGCATGGTGTATTAGACCAGATTCAACAAAGCAATGGCTATCTTATCCTTAAAAAAATAGTAGATGATAATGAGAGGATAAGCTGGCAAGATCTCGTGACTATGGGCCGACAGTGTCAGCAAGAAGCGTGCCCCCCTGCTTTGTTTGCTGCCTTGGTACGAGCGGGTGGGCAAGTGGAACAAGACGGTGGGCAGGCTGTGCAAATGGATATTGGCCAGCCAGCACGGCAAGTAGATGCTTATGGCTACTTTTCAAACAATGACACAAATTGGAATAGTGTCACAAAACAGATGCAAAAGGCCGAATATCTTCAAGCTCTTTTTGGAGCTGGCATAGCTAACCTCGGTGCAAATGAGGGATCTTATGCGCAATACAGCAAGCAGATGGGTGCTGTTCGAACTCTCTTAGAGGGTATGCAACCACAACAGCTCATGCGAGACATGTTTGCGGAAAATTTTGCTGGCATACAGGAAAATGTTGCTGGTCCACAACAGGCAAATGTCTGCAAAGAGGCGATGGTGAATATGCAGCTTAGAAAAATGGAAGATGCCATGAAGCAGACGGCTGCATGTGTTTATTTCGATACGGCGGGCAAATCAGATTTTTTTGCAAGTTTATTTGATGCGATGGATACAAAAGGCATGGATAACACATGGGCGGCTAAGTTGTTTGAAGATGGACAAAATTGGCTTGTAGGTCAGCATGGGCGCATAGAGGTTCTTCAGGAAAGTTTTTGGGATAAGTATAATACTGCAAGGAATCGCTTGCAGCGGCAACGAAATGAAGATGCGCAGAACCGACAAGCAGATCTCTTGCAGCAGATTCGAGATCGTGGGGCTAATGGTGGTGACAATCAACAAGATAATCAAAACCCGGCGGAACTGGGGATCGATCGAAATGCTTTTAATCAGCAGTTGCGGCAAGCAGTGCTTGCAGTATGCGGTGGTGGGGGTAATGGACTTGTTGCTAGAATAGCTGGAAATAATTGGGATGATGCCGCACGTGTGATGCCGCAATGTTTGGATATGTTGCAAAATTCAGCGGCGTCCAACCCATTTTATCGGCAAAAAATTGAGGAATTGCAGCAGTAAATAGGATAGATGTATGTGGGTGTCAAACATTGTTTGGCGCCCTTGGTTGTGTCACAACAGCCCTATTGGCGGGCTGGTGGTGGTGTTGGTAACATAGAACAATGGATCAAACAAAAAAGCCAGATCAAGGTGAGCAAGAGAGAGCTGCTGCTGCTGTGCAGGCCCCGGCGGTTGCTGTGGGGGAGCTGCTAGATGAGGCGGGGCAGCGGGCGCGTGAGGCGTTGGAGGAGGTGGCGGCTAAGGCGTTGCCTTCGCCTAAGGGGCGGTTGCATTCGCATGAGGCGGAGCGGGGGGTTTTGTGCGCTATTTTGTTGGATAGTGAGCAGTATGAAGAGGCGGTGTTGCAGGGGTTGATGGCGCAGGATTTTCATCATCCGGCGCATGCGATGATTTTTGAGGCGATGGTGCAGCTGTATCAGGCGCATCAGCCGATTGATGTGGTGACGTTGACGCAGCGGTTGACCGATCAGGGCAAGCTTGATGCTGTGGGGGGGCAGGGGGTGCTGTTGCAGCTGGAGTCGTTGTTGGCGACTACGGCGCATGCGCCGGCTTATGTGAAGTTGGTGCAAGATAAGGCGATTTTGCGCAAGCTGGTGCGGGCGGCTTCTGATATTGTGCGCTGGTCGTTTCGGCCTGACAAAGAAGCGGTGTTGGTGATTGATCAGGCTGAGCAGGCGATTTTGTCTGTGCGGCGTGAAACGGCTAGCAAGGGGATTGTGCCGATTCATGATCTGGCAGTGCAGGCGTTGCTGCATTATGAGAAGCTGCACAAAAAAGAGGCGATGGTTGCGGGGATTCCGTCGGGGTTTGCCGATTTAGATCGGCTTACTTGTGGGTTTCAGAAGGGGGAGCTGACCATTATTGCGGCTAGGCCCTCGATGGGGAAAACTGCTTTTACGCTCAACATTGCTTCTCACGTGGCTATGCGCAAACAGGTGCCGGTGGCCTTTTTTTCGCTGGAGATGAGTGCAGAGCAGCTCATGCATCGGCTTATGGGGTCTGAGGCGCGGCTAGGTTTTGGAGTTGTCGGACCTTGGCCAGGAGCTGCGTGGGGCTGAGACTGGCCAGCTCCTCTACAAGGTTTATGTCGTCCGTCTCCAGCTCCTTCATCCAGCTGGGCTTGCCACCACCAAGCTCACCGTCACCTCCAAACGCCTAGAAATGACCGTCGTCATGAGGCAACGTAACAAAAACATGAGAGGACAACTCCAGCATTATGCCACAGACAGTCTCGTTTCGGGAATTTGGAATCATCCTCTCCTGAGCATACCTCGGAGATACGACTCAAAAAGGTGCAGCACTGGCCAATAACATAAGTGTT
>JBCCEX010000119.1:0-5029 GCA_039030035.1 Myxococcota bacterium | reverse complement strand
GTTTTGCTTCTGTTGGAAGTTATTTGTAAATGTAACAGATGGATTGGTTATATTAGAGTCTTCGATTGATCTCTTTCACCGGATCGTACAGCTGGGTGATCTTGTCGAGAAACTCTGGCTTGAGACAATCCAAAATATTGTGATGGCGATCGAGCATGTCTTGCAAGCGGGCATAGGGAACAAAGCCACACATGGTGTGCAGCGGTTTTTTGCGGTAAGCAAATGTAGGTCGGGGTAGCTCGCGTTTAAATTTGTCAAAGCGATCGTCTGGAGCAACAATGTACAGCTTGATATCGATGTTGGGCTGCATGGTTAGTAGATCCGACATACGCAGCAGACCCGAGTAGATTGCTGTGGAGTGTTCAACCTCAAACGCTGCGACAATGGCGTTTTCTTGACTCATCCATAGCACATCGATGTTCTCTACAATGCGATTGGTTAAGCTATCGAAGCTTGTGGGTAGTTCATGCAATAGACCAGAAATCTCAGCAATGGATTGACCGTTCCATGTTCGGCTACGGTCGCCTCTAGGTGCCCATACCTTTAGACCCATTTTTGAACCTAAGTCTAGTAGGCGGTACTGAATCTGGGTGTGCAGTGTTTCGTTGGAGGTCTCGTCTCCTACATTCCCAGTGTAGGTAGAAGAGATTTGCAGCTGTTCATCCTCCTCATGTTCATTGCTCGGCACACCAAGCACTGCCTCTTGTTCGCCCTCGCCAGTATCGATTTTTGTCTTGTATAGATTGGTTGTGCTTATGCGCCTGACCAAACGGTTGAGCTTACAAGGTTCCACCTCGCGCTCAATTGGATTGGCATGGGCTTGACAAATGGCCTGGGCAATAACACACCCGTCCTCCTCTTTGTATTGCATGGGCGATTGGCGCAAACGACCAACCCATTTATTTGTTGGTGTCTCTTTGCCAAAAAATGTCAAACGCCCACGCAAATGCTCCATGGGCAATCCTGTTGTAGCGGTGAGCAAAACCATAGGCTGCACCGGCAGACGCACCGGAAATATCTCTTCATTCCAAATTTTTTTATCGCTTTGGTAGGCCGGTCCAGTCACCTCAAGCAGCCCAACCCAGCGCATAACGCCTGTCATGTAGCATAAAATGTGATCACCTTTGCATATGCGTTGACTGCGCTGCCAGTGATGTTTGCGAAAACCCACCACCTTTGCTGGCGATTGTTGAAACTCTTGCCATGTTGTGCCTGTAAATGAACTCATCCAATACACCATGTATCCTCCCAAGTTGCTTTTTGACATGTTGACTGCGGCTGATCGCTTTCACGCCCACCGGCTCTGCAAATATTGCGGCTTGTGTTAGTAAGCTAAGCGAACAACTTGCCATCCATAGGTTCATTGTCCTATATTAGCTTGATGAAACGTCAAATGTCTTGCAACTGCATGTGATTGTGCTATGCAAAGTGTTAGCCATTGTTAAGGTGTGACAGTTAGACACAGCAAAGGGGTTAAAGAGGTAGAAATGGATTGGAGTAACTGGACAAGCGCCGAAGGCCCATTTTCGATGATCTTTTTAATTACGGCCATGATGGCGGTTTTGTATTTTGTGTTGCTGCGACCACAAGCCAAGCAGCAAAAGCAGCAGCAGCAGTTGATTGATTCGTTGAAAAAAGGGGACGAAGTTGTGCTTTCTTGTGGCATTGCTGGGCGTATTTTTGCAGTGGAAGATCGCTTTATACTGCTAGAAATTGCCGAACGGGTTCGTATTCGGGCGCTGCGTGAGGCGGTGCAGGTGCGTATCAACAAAACGCATACAGCTACTGTGCAGGCTAAGGAGGCACAGCAGTCGACTGCGTCAACAGGAAAATCGTCGTGAGTACAAATTACAAAACAAGATTGTTGCTGGCATTAGCAGCTTTAGGGGTTGCGCTGTATCTGGTATTTCCTACTGCTGTCTACTTTTCTTTGTCAGAACAGCAGCTGCAGGAGGTTAAGCAAGATAAAGATGCCTTCGATAAATATGTACCTACATGGGCCAGCCGTTCGCACCTGGTGCCGGGGCTAGATCTGCAGGGAGGAATTCGGCTGCTACTTGGTGTGGATGTTGATAGAGCCTTGTCAGATCGGGCGTCGCGTCTGGCCGGACGTTTGCGTGAAAAACCGTTAGACAAAGCAGTTGCACTGCCTACCGCGGTTACCCACCTGGCGCAGCAGGGGCAGCCCAATGCGATCCAGCTGCAGTTTGGCACCAAGTCAGAGGCCAGCAGCTTTTGGAAAGAGGCTCAAAAACGGTTCCCTGAGCTGGTGCTGCAGGGGCAAACGGAATCTTCGTTGACACTGCAGTTTGATGCCAGCTGGGTTGCTCAGGCAAAATCAGATGCTGTTGCCCAAACCATTCGTATTTTGCGTACACGTATTGATCGCATGGGGGTTACAGAGCCAACCATTGCACGCCAGGGCATGGATCGCATTCAGATTCAGCTGCCTGGTTATGATGATCCACAAGAGGCAAAAAATCTGATTGGCCGCACAGCGCAGCTGGAGTTTCGCATGTGCGATGATGACACCGATATTTTGGAGCAGCTCAAAGATCTCCCCAAAAATGTTGAGTTGATCCGTAGCAACTATCGCCGCCCCGATGAATCGACTGGCAAAGACATCTATCTGCAGTTTCCTGCCGATCAACTTGAAGAGGTAAAAAAATATCTGGCGCAACAAGCTTTGACCGACCATGTGATTCGTTATGGCAGCTTGGGTGATCGCAGCAAGCAGATGCGTACATTTACGCTTAATACCGAGGTGCCGCTCACAGGAGACGACCTGATCGATGCACGGGTAACGTTTGGTTCCGATATGGATCCGCGCGCCGCTGTGGCTGTCACATTTAGCCCTGCGGCAGCGCAGACGTTTGATGAGCTCACACAACAATCCATCGGCAAGCGTATGGCAATTGTACTGGAAGATCTCGTAGACAGCGCACCGGTGATTCAGCAACGCATCTCAGGCGGCACCGCCTCTATCTCTATGGGTGGTGCACGCACGCCCGAAGAGATGATTAAAGATGCCAACCAGCTAGCCCTTGTGCTAAAAGCAGGTGCTCTGCCCGCTCCCGTGAGCTTTCGTGAAGAGCGCAGCGTGGGCCCCTCTTTGGGTGCACAATCGGTACAGGCAGCTCGACAGGCTTGCAGTGTGGGAGCTGTGTTGATTGCTCTGTTTATGTTGGCCTACTACCGCTTGGGTGGTCTGTTTGCTCTCATTGGAGTGGCCTTTAACCTCACATTTGTGATAGCCGCTTTGTCGGTATTGGGCGCTACCATTACGCTACCTGGTGTGGCTGGTTTGCTGCTTACTGTGGGTATGGCTGTAGATGCCAATATTATTATCAACGAGCGCATTGGCGAAGAATTACTGGCCAAAAAGTCCTTTGCTGAGTCGGTAAAGTTGGGCTATGATGCCGCCTTTAGTGCGGTGATGGACGCCAACGTAACAACCTTTATTGCAGGTGTTGTATTGTGGCAATTTGGTACTGGACCGGTGCAAAACTTTGCGACAACGCTCTTGGTGGGAACTGTTTCGTCTGTCTTTACAGCCATTTTCATCACCCGCATTTTCTTTGACATGACTGTTGCACATCGTTCTCGGGAGATTACTGTATGAATTTGACTCGCTTGATGCACCCAAAACAGCCCATTCAATTTGTCCGGCGGTTTCCCATTGCTGCCGTGATTGGAGCGGCCCTTGTCTCTTTTAGTGTTATTTGCCTCTTTACAGCGGGTGTTAACTGGGGCATTGACTTTTTAGGCGGCACCGAGATGCAGGTGCAATTTACCAAACCAGTCAATTCGCAAGAGATTCGAGAGATACTAGAATCAATCGGCCTAGACAAAAATCAGGTACAACGATACGGCACCTCAGACAGCAATGAAATGCTGATTCGTGTGCAGCGGCTATCGAGTGTTAACCAGCAAGAGCTCGCACAGCTGCAGCAGCGTCTTAACCAAAGCTTTGCCGCTTCGCTTGATGATGGCAAGACAATTACCGTGCAGCAGCCAACTCACGCAGCCGACCGCCTGCTCATCGCTATTCCCGATTCGAAGCAGCTGCAAGAGCAGACAATACAGCAGCGACAAAGCACACTCGATGAGCAGCAAAAAGTCGTGATCAAGATGCTACAACAAGACAGCAACATCAACCTACGCTTTGCATCGGCTCAAAACGCAGTTGAACAGGAGGATCGTCTGAGTCAAGCACAGGTGATCTACAATGTGCAGATCGAAGGCATCTCCAACCGCATTCACCAAGCCCTCAGCAACAAATTTGGCGAAGTCACCGTGCGCCGTGTAGAATTTGTCGATAATCAGGTCTCCAAGCAGCTGCGTACCGATGGGTTGCTTGCCGTGGTGTATGCCCTGCTGGCTATTTTGGTCTACATTGCTGTGCGCTTCGACATGCTGTTTGCACCGGGTGCTATTATTGGCTTGTTGCACGACGCCATGGGTGTGTTTTTGATTTTTACAATTGGCGACATGGAGTTTAACCTACCCTGTGTCGCCGCACTGCTAACCATTGTAGGTTACTCAATCAACAACACCATTGTGGTATACGACCGCATTCGCGAAGCTGTGCCAGCAAACGAACGTCGCTACATGCCGTATGATCAATTGGTTCAGCAGATCAACAGAGCTTTAACAGACACCCTAAGCCGTACCATCAACACCTCGCTCACAACACTGTTTGCCAGCGTAGCCTTATGGGTATGGGCGGGTGGATCGATTGCAGTATTTGCCCTAGCGCTCTCTTTGGGAATTGTATTGGGTGGATTTTCAACCACATTTATTGCTCCGGCTGTCTACCTAAAGCTGCATCAATGGTCGCTAAAACGCATTGAAACTGCAGCTGCTTCACAGCCAAAAGATGAATCGGATCAGCAGCATCATTTGACCCGCGAAGATAAACTACGCGGTGTTGTTTAAAGCTATGTTTTAGCTGTGTGCTGAAAAAACTCGACCTTGCAGTTTTTTCTGGGGGCCAGCAAACAAAACATGATTGCACAGTTAAGCCAAC
>JBCCEX010000118.1:0-5073 GCA_039030035.1 Myxococcota bacterium | reverse complement strand
TTGGCGTAAACAGCCAGGTAGAGATCGTCGTAGGAGAGCTGCTGATACAGCGCAACAACATCGCCCCCCTGCAGCCAAAACACAACATATCCCAAACCAACACCCAGCGTCAGCAGCACAAAAAAGCCGATCCAATCGACCAAAATGCTCAACATGAGCAGCACCAGCGCCATGTTCACCATCCAGATGGTTTCGGCACCACTAGACAAAAACATATAGGTACCCGAAAACGGTAGGCAGAAAAACAGCGCAAAGTACCACACCAGCGGCATGTAATCGTGCCAGTGCTGCAGCCATTTTTCGCGCACCACCATCATAAAACAGACCACGCCCGAGGTAATGCGCAAGTATAAAGCGGTGTTGTAGTAGGGTACATCGGGATCAAACCACATAAAAAACGGCAGCATGTAGTTCACCAGCGCAAAGGCGCCAAAAGTGGTGTACTGCTCACCATAGGCCTCAACGCGACGGGTGCAAAAGCGCAACACATTTTGTGGCGTGGGCAGATAGGCCAAAATCCCCGACGGCAGTTTGGGTAGCAGCTGCTGCAGTTTGGGCACCTCCAACGGATCGCTTTGCCAGTTGTAGGTAAACAGCATGCCCAGCACACTAAAAACAAAGGCCAGCAGCGTAGCATAAAACGGCACAAAAACGTTTATATCTTCGTAGTCGTAAAACCAGGCCCACAGCCGTAAGGCCACCACGCTGATCACAACCGATGCGGCAAACGATCGCGTCGGTAGCTTCCACTGAAACATGCACGACAGCACCGGCAGCACCATCACCGGATACCAATAGCGCAACAGCTGCGCCAACTGCCAAGGCCCTAACGCCAGCGCCACCGCCACAGCAGCCAACCCCCAAACAGCAATGCGAGCCGCCAGCAGCTGCTGCCTGTTGGTCATCACGTTGCGCGACGGATACAACGGGCGCAGCACATCATGCACCAGCGTGACCGCTGCAGCGTGCAGATAGCTCTCTACACCAGCCAACAACAAAGCAACAGCAGCCGTTGTCACAACAACAGCCAACGGCCCAGCAACCACCTGCGTTAGCAGATAGGGCAGCGCCAATGTAACGGGCACATCGGGCCCCACAATGCGTGCCTGCATGCCGATCATGCCCAACACCACAAACAGAGGCACCAACAGCAAAGCGGCCAGCCCCATGGTTTTTTTGCCCTGCTGCCCCTGCTCAATCATCAACAGCCGCTGCCCCACAGCCGGATCAAACAGCGGCAGCAGCAAAGCAGCAAAAGCAGCGATACCAGGCCACATCAACGAAGAGAACTCATTGCGAGTCACCTGTGCAAATGCTGTCATGATCTGCGTGTACCCCCCTGTTTGCTGCATCGACAAGCTGCACAAAGCAGGCAGTGTCAAAGCGGCAAATAGCAGGTGCAGCGTGTGTGTGTGGCCCAACGCAGCCATGCCACCCAGCGAAACCACCGCCGCAGCAAGAGCACACGCCAGCACAATACCCACCCCAGCAGGCAGCCCCAGCAGCATGTTGGCCATGCTGCCCAGCACGCGTGCTTGCAGCACAACCACCACCATGCACACACACACACCAGCAATCCCCAGCACAAAACGGGCCCGCGCACTGTAGTAGCTGCCCATCATTTCGGCCAACGACAGCATGCGCGCAAAGCGATGCAGATGTTTCGTTGCATACACAGCCAACAGCAGCAGCGCCAACGGCACAGCCAAACTGGCCACCACCAAAGCCATACCGCCCGAAAATCCCATTGCCACCACAGCAAAAGGACCCAACGCAGCCATCAGCGTTACCGCAAGCGAAAAGGAGAGCGCCTGTGTACGAGCACGCGCTGTTGTGCCCACAGCAAAAGCACGAAATGTCTTAACAGCACGCCCCGGCGCAATAGCCACAGCAACCACAGCTGCCGCATACAACAAAACAACACCCAAAACATTCCATTGTGACATTTGAACCCCTTACAACCCGGTGTACATAGCCGGAACTCCTGCGCAAGAATCCATTGCTACCCTGCACATTTCTCTTTCGACTTTATCGCGTGTCATACCGATTGCACAATGGCGCGGTTGTTGTGCACACTGGCTACGCACTATTGCCGCATAACACGACAGCCAACAAACAGCGCTAGCAGGGCAAGTACCAAGCGCAATGTATGCTGACCCTCGCTGAGTTGTTGCCAGTGTAGGTAGAAGGAGATGATCACCCAGGCAGCTACAACAAATGCGGTTATGGCTAGCAGCCACTGTGCTGCTGTGTGTTGTCGGCGCCAAAATCCCCAGCCCACATAAGCCAATATGGTTGCAATGAGTGTAAAGAGGGTGCATAGCATGGGGAGGATATCGCCCCATTGAGCGTATAGTGTGCGTTCAGATAGCAGCGGCACATCGGCCACAACAACGCCATCTTGGTATAGGGCCGTGGGCTGGTGTAGCTGGCCGCGGGCGTCGATCCAGGCAGAGATACCGGTGTTGGCAGCGCGAATGGTGCTGCGGCCTAGCTCAACCGATCGCATCACATACATGTTGAGGTGTTGATAGGGGGCCGATGAGATGCCGTACCAGGCATCGTTGGTAATATTGGCCAGCAGTGTGGCACCGCTGCCAACAAATTGGCGGCTGACCTCGGGAAATACGCCATCAAAACAGATAGTTGTACCAACAAGCAGCGATGTAGACGATGGCAAAAGCAGCGGCAGGGGGCGAAACTGATCGGCCTCGTCAAACCGGCCTATGTTGGGTGTAACCTTGCGGGCAATACCAGCTAATGGCCACGGCACATACTCACCAAACGGCACCAGATGGGCCTTTTTGCTGTGCCCAACAACTTGGCCTTGCGGGTTGATCGACACAGCGGCATTGTAGTAGGAGTCTTGACCGCGCAGCACAACACCAACAATACGAGCAGCGTTGATGGTGGGCAAAAAAGAGAATGTGTTGATGTCGTGCCGATAGATACCCGGCAGCGCCGATTCGGGCCAGACAATAAGTTGTGCTCCTTGCTTGATAGCCTGCTGCTCGAGGGCTATGTATGTGCGCAAAATATCTCTGCTGTGATGATGCGAGCGGTTTTTGATAAATTGCTCAATGTTGCCTTGCAGCATGGCCACCCGCACGGTTTGCTGCTGCGAGATAGGGCTATGGAGGCGATAGCTGCCCCACATCACAACAGCGGCATTGATGCCCAGCAGCAAAGCCATCGATCGCTTTTTATTTGCAAAGGTGGTGGCGGTGAGTTGGCTGAATATACAGCCGTTGACCAGTGCCACATAAAACACCAAACCGTACACGCCTACCAAGCTGGCACTTTGCAACAGCAGCGGCAGGCTGGCTAATGAGTAACCAATGCTGCCCCAAGGAAAGCCATCGAACAAAAACCAGTTGCGCAAAAAGTCGAGGCAGCACAAAATAGGGGCAAATGTAAGCCACAGCGGCCAACAAAAGGCGCGCTGCAGCTTTGCGGCCACAGCCATGGCGGTGGCGGTATGCAGCGCCATCACCGCAGCCATGAGCAGCAATAAGGCGGCACTCAGCCACAGCGCAATGCCGGCAATCATGTGCATAGCTACTACCACCCAATAGGCCACCAGCACAAACTGGCCGGTGGCGGCTAGCATGCCCAGCGCAAAACAGCGGCGCGGGTTGTTGCCACGACACACCAGCAGCAGCGGCACATAGCCCACAAAGGCCAGCAAACCAACGTTGTAGATACACAAAGCCAGCGGCAGCAGCAGCAAGGCGGTACGTTTGGCCTGCCGTGCCACCAGACAAAAAATGCCGGCAGCAGCAAGCAGCGCTAGCGCACGCGAAAACAGTGGGTGGTTGATGGGGGTGTCGCCAAAGGCCTCAATAACAAGAGGCTGGCTGCAACCCAACAGCAGCGCCGATAGCAGCGCCGCAAACAGCTGCCAACCAAGACGATAGGTAGGCAACGCCTCATGCGAAGCAGATACCATGCGGTTTGTGGAGCTTGTCATGTCACCTGTATCAGCACAAGCGCGGGGTCAATGATGTGGCATGCATATTAAACATAGCGGATCGCAAATCGGCTTTGGTTGGCCTCTTGCACGTAGTCAACTCGCAGCCCCTGTGCGCGGCTGGCGCTGAGGGGGTCGAACACAAAGGTGATGCCATCTTGCTGCAGCTGCAAATCGTGTGGATACTGCTGCTCTAGCTTAAGCGAGGGCAGCCCACGTGCATCGACCTGCAGCCGCACATACTCACCCGACGGGGCATCTTGCAAAATATTGGCCAGCGCCTCTTGCGCCGGCTGCGTGACCACAACATTGGGCTTACAGTTGGTTGGCTTATCTACCCCCAGCAGCTCAAACAGCTCGCCCTGCACATACAGCTGCTTCACAATGTCACAGCCACCCACAAACTGCCCCTTTACATACAGCTGCGGAACGGTTGGCCAGTCGGAGTAGGCCTTAATGCCCCGTCGCAGCTCCTCATCTTGTAGCACATTGATGTAGGCGTACTGCTGCAAAAACAGATCCAAAATGGCAACCACAGTGGCAGAAAAGCCACACTGCGGCTTGCTGCGGCTGCCTTTCATAAACAGCACAATTGGGTTGTAGTCAACAATGTATTGAATGCGATCTTTGGTACCTAGCGGAATACTCATATACGACTCCTCTTATGACTTTGGTTACACAGCTACAATTTATATATAAGGCGTTGGCCGGCTATGTGCAAGTTGACACCCAGCACAACCACCAAGCGACAGGTCTCAGCGGCAGGCGGCAACACACAAGCGCAACACTACACACACGGCGGCTGAATGCTGCGGCGCAACCGCAACAGCGCAAAGCAGTTGACAATCATCAAGCAGGCTCCTGCCAGGCTCATAACGGCCAGTGCATAGCGTGCATCGAGCGTAGAGAAGAGCAAAAATGTGATCACACCGCAAACCCAGTAGATGATCACCGCCCTGCCAGCGCCCAAAAAGCTGGCGGCTTTGATGCCTACCACCATGCAAGCAGCAATGGAGGTGTAGCCCAAACAAAACAGAAACAGCGGCATAAACAGATTCATGTTGGCAAAATGCTGCGACAGCGCATGCTGCACTGCTAAAGTG
>JBCCEX010000117.1:0-5099 GCA_039030035.1 Myxococcota bacterium | reverse complement strand
GTAAATCTTTAACCGCCAGTAATTGGAGAGAGGGCGCACTTTCTGTAGTGTTTGAGTCCCTTGATACGATAGAGGAAATGTTGTAGTACCACCCTATCCAAAACACGCCGCTGACCAGGTGATAGTTGATCCACCGGTGCATCTTGGCAGGTTTGCACAACCAGATCTGCTAGCAAGTTACGTAGTTTCCAAAAGGCATCTTTCCAGTTGCTTTGCTTAATGGTACGAAACGAGATGAATAATACCGGCCGCTGGCCACGCTCTTGCTGATACTTCTGCGGCGCTTTGCTAATAGCCAACCCCTCAAATAGATCCTCCTTGCCGCTGGCCGGCTGGCGTAAAAATCGGCACAGCATGTCGAGGTTTATCGTTTTACCAAACCGCCGCGGGCGGGTAATGAGCGTGACCTCAGCACCAATATCGAGAAATTCCTTAATAAACAGTGTTTTGTCGACAAAGCAGTAACCCCCCTGCCTTAACTTGGCAAAATCCGACACGCCCACCGGTATTTTGCCAGTTGGATTGATAATGGGGTTGTCTTGCACGGTATCGCCCATACTCATTATGTTACACCATGGCAGGCGTGTTGGGGGATAGCGCAAAAATCTTACGGTGGCAGCAGCAGCTCAACCGACTCAAACAGTGTCGGTACATAGCGTGGGTCGGCCTGCGGGTTTGCCGATAGGCCAACAAGCCACATGAGGCCCGATGCGGCTAGGGTTGCTGCGGCAATGGTCATGAGGCCGGCGCCCAAAGCTTGGCAGCCTTGGTTGGTTTGGCCACCGGTGCCGCCGCAGTGCGACCAAACATTGATGGCAATATAAAATAGAAACAGCGACGACCATGCGCCTACGACAGCGGTTTTTTCTGTGACAGTGCGAAACTGTGCTCGGCCGGCCAAAATGCGGTCAAACTTTCTACCCATGACTGTTGTGGCTTGGTAGCTCGAAGACCATAGCTGCCACGCCTGCTGGCGATGCAGGGGTGTGGAGGTGTGGGCGGGCTGTTGCGGCGACGACGCTTGCGCTGTTGGGGGGGCACACAACACCAGCATGAGTTGACCTTGTGGTGTTTTGTGTGCACCGCACGGCAGCGATGGCACATCGACACTATGCTGCCAGATTCCCCCCTCATGGTGGCTTTTGGCAGCGGGTATAATGCGGGTCATCTCTTTGTGGCGCCCCTCGCGCACAATGTGCGGGCCTGTGCCGTGCAGCAGCAGCGCTACACGCGGTGCCAGCATCGCTTTTTCAATGCGCTGGCTCAACCGATTGGAGCGTTGTAGCAGCTGCTGCAGCTGCTGGCGTGTGGGTTGGTGGCTGGCCAACAGCTGGCGCATGCGCTGCAGCAGCTGTTCGATTTCGATGGGCACCTGAACAAAGGTGGCCTGCTCAAACAGGGGGTTTTGCTTGGGGTTAAAGCCCTGCACACGAGCAGACGCACGAATGCGAGGTGCAACAACTGTGGCGTAAACATGCTCAAAACGATCGCGCACAAGACCAACCAGCACATTGGCCTGCTGCCCGGCGACATCGAGCAGCTGCGACAGCGACGCGGTGTGGGGGGTTTGCATAAGAGCTGCCAGCAGAGCCGACTCGAGTAAAATAGCTGCTAAGCGTACGGCGGCCGCATTGGGGCGCATGAGCGACACCGCAGCTTGCTGCAGCAGCTGCAGCAACGCATCACGCGATAGCTGCAACCGCACCGAGCGTGCTAGCGCCTCGGCAGAGCGCTGTTTGTCTTGCGCGGCAGCACGCAGCTGATGCTGACAACGCAACATCAGCGCATAGATCAGCGGCGAGTCGGTGCCAAAGGCAAACGATTTCCAGCGTGCCGACAAAAACTCCGCATCTGCCAATGCAGGCAGCGCCATATCTGGCCGATGCTGCAGCATATCGAGCAAAGCCAGCATCACAGTGCTCATCACACGCTCATAGGGCCGGCCACGATAGGGTTTATCGATATCGGAGCTAAACATCTCGCTAAAATTGTCTGGATCGCGCAAGTCGGCAAAGCTTTCATGCGCGTAGGCCAACAATGCACGCGCTCGCTGCTGCAGCTGCGGCTTATTGATATCTGCCGAACGCAGCAACGCAAAGCTTTGCAACATCGACAGCCATACAGCATCGCGAGAAAAGTCCTGCATGCCGCGCTGCAGCTGCAGCTGTTTTACCGGCTTGCCTCGCAACAGCGGCCGCAACGAGGGCTGCTTTTGCAACGCATGCTGCGTGCAGCCACCCAGCAGCAATGCAGCGGCCAATAGAGTTGCGACAAGACGTTGATAAACCGATGGCTGCTGCATTATGTCAAATCCACACGCGTTACCTGCCGCCCATTTACTTGATCGCGCAAAAAGCGATTGGCCAATTTGGTAAACCACTGCGGCGAATCGGTTACCAAGTATTGCCGCTGCCCCTGCTGCTGCACAGCCAAATCGTTGCTTTGCGCCAGCTGCTCACGCACCTGCTGCGCCATCACAGTGCCCGAGTCGATCCAGACACCAACATGAGGCGCCAACCGCATGAGCAGCGGTTGCAGCTGCGGATAATGGGTACAGCCCAAAATCACCAGATCGGTATCGCGCGGCATGCCCGACAAGTAGTGCTGCGCCACCATCTGCGTCACCGGATGATCTAGCCAGCCCTCCTCCACAAGCGACACAAACAGCGGACAAGCCTGCTGATAAATCTTGCCGGCAAACCCCTGCTGTCGCAACGCCGTTACATAAGCCTGCCACTGCACCGTTTGCGTTGTAGCCAACACAGCAATATGGCGAGGGTGGCTCACACAAGCCGCTTGCGCAGTTGCTGTGACAGTGCCCACAACAGGAATCGGCAGCTCCTGCTGCAACTGGCTCAAAGCAGCAGCACTGGCCGTATTGCAAGCCACCACCAACAGCTTCAACGCCCGCTGCTTGCACAAAAAACGAGCCGCCTGACGTGCATAGCTCAACACCGTAGCACGGCTCTTGCTACCGTACGGCAGCCGCGCCGTATCAGCCAAATAAAGCGTCGACTCCCCCGGCAAGGCCCGATGCAGATGATCTAGCACATGCAACCCCCCTACACCCGAATCCAGCACAGCAATAAAGCGCTTATCCATATATGACACCGCCAGCACAACCCATTGCTTACATATACCAAATCCACTGCAGCCGAGCCAGTGGGAGCCAGCTGAGCAGTAAAACATGGCCACAACCTTGAAACCTGTAAAAACCGCAAGTAACATACGCATATGACAGGTTTAAGTCGCCATCTGGAAAACAGGGTTGCACGGCTGCTCAAGCAGTTTGCTGTTGTCTGCTTGGTAGGGGTGCGACAATGCGGCAAAACCACATTGGCGCAGCGTGTACGTCCCGATTGGGCCTATGTGGATTTAGAAGATCCGGCAACTGCCGATCGCTTGCAGCACGATCCACGGTTTTTTTTGCAGCAGTCTCCTCGACAGGTCATTATCGACGAGGTACAGGGCCACCCGCAGCTATTTCAGGCACTGCGTGGCGCCATTGACGAGCGGCGCCACGAAAAGGGACGCTATATTCTCACCGGTTCGAGTAGCCCTGAACTGCTGCGCCATACAGCTGAGTCTCTTGCTGGTCGCGTAGCCATTGTGCATATAGGGACTCTCAAAGCCAGTGAGCTCGCCTCGCAGCCACTAAGCCCCTTTTACCAGCTGTTTGCCAACAAGCTTGATGCCAACATTTTGCTACAGGCCAAACCACCAGCCCTGTCATTGGCACAGCTGCAACAGGCCTGGTTTTGGGGCGGTTACCCAGAGCCGGTACTAGCACAAGATGCCGACTTTTACCGCCAATGGATGGACAACTATCAGCGCACCTACCTAGAGCGCGATATTCCCAAGCTGTTCCCCCATCTCAACCACCAGGCCTATCGGCGATTTTTAACCATGCTGTGTCACCTCAGCGGCACCATTGTTAACAAACGCAACCTGGCACGTGCGCTTGAAGTGAGCGAGGGCGCAGTACGTAACTACCTAGAGATTGCTGCAGGAACTTTTTTGTGGCGAGGGCTGCCCAGCTTTGAAAGCAGCCGTGTGCGCAGTGTTGTCAAAATGCCCAAAGGGCATATGTGTGACACCGGCTTGCTGCATTTTTTGCTGCAGCTGGCACACGAGCCCGATCTACAAACACACCCGATTGTCGGAGCCTCCTTTGAGGCGTTTGTAGTAGAAGAGATTCTAAAAGGCCTGCAAGCCACGTCGGTCACAGGATGGCAAGCACACCACTATCGCACCCGTGGCGGCACTGAAATCGACCTGGTACTACAAGGGGCCTTTGGTACTTTGCCCATTGAGATCAAACGGGCAAGCCGCGTGAGCATGCGCAACCTGCAGTCGTTGTCTCGATTTGTACAGCAGCTCAACCTGCCCTTTGGCATACTGGTGAATCAAAGCCAACAGCTACAGTGGCTGACCCCACATGTGCTGCAGCTGCCCGCAACGTGGCTATGAGCCGCAGCAGCAGGCTTAACGACAGCATGGCAACGCCCATAGCCCAAATCGAATAACGAAAAGAGCCCCAATTTTGCAGAGGGCTGCTCTAGGGCTTGCCACTTGCTGCTTGAGGAAATGGACAATTTTATTTCAAATAAAATAGAAGAAATAAATGCTAATAATACAGATAATAAAATGCAATTTAAAGGCGTGAAATATATAGGAAATAAAATCCCAAAAATACCTAAGAAAAACAAAAGAAATCTCTCAAAAGATTTCATCAATATCATGGAACATTATCATATTCCATGTCAGAAAAAAAATGCAAAGAACGCTTTCCATGGAATGGAAACATTCCTTAGAGATTTTATAAATTCAAGGATCTTTAACGAGCTCTTTGAAAAAAGATTTGGGCTGAGAGTTACAAGTACCCATTAAACACTAATCAACACCTGCAGCCATCATGTATGAGCCTTTTTGCCGAGAAACGCATTTTTCGATGAACACTGAGCTTTTTGTGGTGCGGAGCCGATGCAGCTGCATCATGTTGCGGGTTAGATAACATGCAAGCTTGATACAGTGCCAAAGCCAATGCATCGGCGGCGGGTGGGGTTGGCAGCTGTGCGCTGCTAAGATGGTTCGTATAG
>JBCCEX010000116.1:0-5126 GCA_039030035.1 Myxococcota bacterium | reverse complement strand
GATCAACACCCGCGCACTTGGCCATGTCTTGGCGAACTTCTTGCTGTAGAGGTTGTGGTAATTCAGCAACTCATCATACCCGTCTAGCAAAAATACCAACCGCTTGCTTGATAGCTCCTGCAGCTCTGTTTTGTCTAGCCCATGTTGTTTGAGTGTAGCTGTTACCGCCTTGGTGATGTTTTTACGGTTTTTCTCTTGCAACGCAGGCAACGACAGCCACACCGGAAGCGGCTGGCTATCTGGGTTTTCTTCCCACGCCTCCCATAACTGTTCTTCAAGGTGGCGGGTGAAGAGGGTTTTGCCTGAACCCGTATCACCTAAAACCGCCATCACACGCCACGGATCCTCTGACACATCTTTGGCCAACTCCTGCAACATCTTGCCTTGCAAGTCAAACGTCGCCGCTACCGGCACACGATAGCTCCATGAACCGCTTGGCGACACGTAAAACAGATGCGCTGTCTCTTGCTGCCATTGCTTATATAGCTGGCCGCGTGCTTGACGAAACTGCTGCAGTTTTTGCAGCAGCGATGCACCCTGTGTGTCGTGCTTGGAGCGTGGCTTCAACGCCTGATCCTTCATTATCGCAGACTCTTTACTGTCATCCATTGCCTGTGCCGGCAACGAACCGAGCGAACATACTACTCCTAGTAAAAGAGTGCTGGACCACCCTAAACCTCTTTTTGTATTGCCAACGCTTTGCTTCATTTTTCTCTCCTTTAAGTGGCTGTGTTGCTTCGCTGCTATTTCCTGTTTGCCACTCTTGCCTTTTTTTACCAACATCCTTTGTGACTCCTATTTGTCTGTTGTGAACATCACATGCTTCACCCCGTGCAAGGCATGAAGAGACACAGAAAGCTCTTGTAAGCTTCATCATAAAAGCTTGACTAAACATGTCAATTGTCTTGCGATAAAAAAATTTATGGGTTGCTGAAAAAGCACCCTTTATGGGCAGCAGACTGTTTTCGCAGTTGAGCTGCCCCAATATAAATCTTATTATCGAAAAGAGCAGTTATCGATAATAAAAGACTCTCTTATCACCGCCGCTGCAAATAGGAATGGGTCTTATTATCGAAATTGGTCAAAATCGATAATAAGCATCTGCCTCTGTTTGCTCAATTTTGGCAACGCAATACGGTCTTACATTGCAAACACTGCTGTTAAGATGGCAGAAAGCCGCCTACCTGCATGTGCCACATGTGGGCGTAGTGTCCTTTTTGGGCTAGTAGCGATTGGTGGGTGCCATCTTCTACGATTTGGCCGTTGGCAAATACGAGGAGGCGATCCATGTGGCACAAGGTGGAGAGGCGGTGGGCGATGACGATGACTGTGCGACCTTGCATGGCTTTGAGTAGGCTGTCTTGAATGCACTTTTCGGTGACGGAGTCTAGGGCGCTGGTGGCTTCGTCTAGGGCGAGAATGGGGGCGTTTTTGAGCATGGCGCGAGCGATGGCAATGCGTTGGCGTTGACCACCAGAGAGTTTCATGCCTCTTTCGCCTACTAGGCTGTCGTATGCTTGTGGTAGCTGTTGAATAAAATCGTGGCAGTGTGCCTGTTTGGATACGGCTAGCATCTGTTCGTGGCTGATATGTTGTTGACCGTAGCAGATGTTCTCTTTGATGCTGCGGTGAAACAGCGTGGGGTGCTGGGGAATAACGGCGATGTGTTGGCGTAGGGAGGCTCGCGTAACTTGCTGAATCTCTTGGCCATCGATGCAGATTTTGCCTGATTGTAGATCGAAAAACCTCAGTAGCAGGTTAATAAATGTGGTTTTGCCGCTGCCCGAAAAACCGACCAGGCCTACTTTTTGGCCTGCGGCAATCTCAACACTCAGCTGGTTGAAAATGTTGTGGCCAGGCTCGTAGGCAAATGTGACCTGCTGCAAGCAGATGGTGCCGCGTGGTACATGCAAAGCAGCTGCATGCGGTAGATCGACCACATCGTGCTGCGCCTGCACCAACTGTAGCGCTTGCTGGCATATGCCGATCTCTTTAAACCAGTAGGGCAGCTCCATGCCGGCATACCAAACAAGGGCAACAACGTTGAGTGTTGTGTTTAAAATCAGCACCACTTCGCCGATTGAAATGAGGCCATTTTGCCAGTTATGGATCAAAAACCACAACATCCCCAGCCCCGGCAGAAAAAAAGCCGAAATACCTAGCACAATGTGCAGCAGTGCAATAAATAGCAGCAGCTGGCGATGTTTGTGCTGCTCACGCTGCTGTTGGCGGCCAATGCGGGTACGTTCGTAGCGACTCTGTACGAATAATTTGACGTTGACAAAATTGGTGATGGTATCAACAAGCCGCCCTGCCAAAGCGGTTTGGCTATCGGCGTGCTCGTTTGACAGATAAATGCACTTTTTGCTGGCAGCCAGGCAAATACCAATATGCAGGGTGGCCCACAGCAAAATTAAAGCAGAAAACATGGGGTGCATATGTAAAAAGCTGGCGGTGGCGATGCAAATAGCCAATATTGTGGGGGCAAATAGCTCCATAAATTGCTCAACAACCTCGCTGGCACTGCGAGAAACATTGTCGATTTTGGCTGCTACATCACCCACATAGCGGCTGGAGAAGAAGTTGTAGGAGTGTTCGTTAACATAGTCAAACAGGGCCATGCGAATATCGGCCTCTAGCTTTGGTGTGGTGCGAACATTCACAAAATCATAGCCACGAAACATCAGCTCAAGCAGCAGCCAAAAACCAACCCATAGCGCCAATGTGGCAGATAGATAGCTCCAAATACCGCTCTTATCGCCCCTGTAGATCTCAATGCTATCGACCAGGCTGCCAACCAGCTGTGGCCAAACGGTCTCTTGCAGTGCTAGGCTAAAGGCAAACAGTTGTGCAAACAGAAACCATCGCCACTGTTTGCCAATAAAATAGATAAAAAAAGGTGTCAATCGACTCGGAAAGCGATTGTACGGTATGTTTTTATCCATGTTGTATTGCAGGCTTCATGGTTAATGAGTCTCTCATATGAATAACATAAAAACAGTTTCATTTAGATGATTTGGGATCTGGTTACTGCATCCCCTTGTCGAGAATGCGCTCCAGTTTAGCCTTGTCTTGAGGCGAAAAGCCAGAGGGGCGGTTGCTTTTTTTGCGGGGCGTGATCTTTTTGGTTGGTTTATGTGGAACATCTCTTTCCCAAAAACGTGCCTGAATCGTCTGCCATAAATTTTTGTTGCCGACACACTGTTGCTGCAAAATAGTAACAGCATTGCGAGCTATTTGTACCAGCTGGTAAACACCAAGGCAAGCCAGACAAAATAGCAGCAGCAGCCATAGCCGGCCATGTGAGCTGCGACTTTTTCTTTTGCGTGTGGTCGATCGGCGGGCCATTGGGTTTTATTTTAGCAGTAAGCGGCTATACAGCAGCTTAGCGTGCTAGAAATGAAAGTGAAGTCCAACAGCGGCAGGCTGGATAGATATAGCCCCTCCAATGTCGCTACCAATGGTCTGACCATTTTGCACCGCTCTAGGTTGAATAAACGCAGCAGCGGCTCCCACCTCATAAAAGAGAGAGACAACGTTAGAGACACGCCACTGCATGCCCCACATCAAGTTCACCTCTATCGACATATGTGTCACCTGAAATGCAATCTGCGGTGAGAAATAGGCCATAATGGGCTCTTGCGGGTTGGTGTAGTAACGAAAACCGGTAAAAACGGCGTAGGGCAAATGGTATATATCGGTGCCCATGAGGGCGCTTGAGTAGATGTAGCGAAACCCCAACTTTAGCTCCAGAGCGTTGGTGGGAAGCCAGGTAAACTCCAGTTTAGCAGGCACCCCCCATCCAGCTGACACATTTTTGGTAATAGAGGTAACAATGTCAGATTGGTTTAAGTTCTCGCCGCTTAAGTTGAGCGGATCACGTTGCAGGTAAGAGATGTAACCTATGCCTGCTGCTGTCAACCGCATACCAAAGCGATGGCGCAAATCGGTGCGACTGGATGTTGCAGCGAAAACTGTTTGCGAAGCTAGACAGACAAGCAGCAAACACCTGATTGCGACCTTAGCCCTTTTTGTTGCGATCATTCTCTCTCCTGCCGCTTGTTGTCGCAGACTTACCAACTAGACTTTGTAACCCCCGGCAACTTCGCTGCCAGAGCCAACGTACGAAATGCGATACGCCCAACGCCAAATGCCTGCGAGTAAGATCGCGGTGAGCCGCTTACAGCACAGCGATTGCGTCTTCGACTCGGTGAAGAGTCGCGCGGTAAGCTATTGAGGGCAAACCGAGCATCTTGGCGCTCTTGTTCGCTCAAACGCATATCAATCTGTTTTTTGCGCAGCTCCTGCCGCTTTTTTTCATACTTTTTAACCAATTCGCGCCTTTTCTCATCACGCGCGATCCAACACAACTTTGCCATTTATCCACCTCTTACCATAACCTCATTGCTTTTACACCATGTAGAATGTAAAAGCAAATCGTTGCCGGCATCATGGCTTCGCTGCTGTTGTGGAATGAACTCGGGCCACAATTTGTTATTGAAAGTGTCATGGCAAAACAGCAGCTGCATATTCTTGCCTTTGATATTGGGGGTTCTGGACTCAAGGCGGTGGTGCTTGATCAACAGGCTTGTGCAGTGCAACAACCCAAGCGCGTACGCACACCTCAGCCCGCTTCAACACAACGGGTGCTTGATGCTCTCGTTGGCATGATTGTGGATTTACCTCCCTTTGATTGCGTCTCTGTCGGGTTTCCTGGGGTTGTGCGCGCAGGCACTATCTACACAGCTATTAACCTAGACCCCTCCTGGCAAGGGGTCTGTTTGCAGCAACAGCTGCAGCGACTGCTAGGCAAACCGACCCGCGTGGCAAACGATGCCGATGTGCAGGGTTTGGGCTGCATTCACGGACACGGCATGGAGCTGGTGTTAACGCTGGGTACCGGTGTTGGCTCT
Organism: Myxococcota bacterium; assembly: GCA_039030035.1. Taxonomy (GTDB): domain Bacteria; phylum Myxococcota; class UBA727; order UBA727; family JABDBI01; genus JBCCEX01. The sequence goes on along the minus strand of JBCCEX010000116.1, from coordinate 213 downwards.
GCGCTGTTTTATAACGGCCGTCTGATTCCCAATTTGGAGCTAGGCCACAACCACTTTACCAAAAACTGCACCTACGAACAGCTGCTAGGCAAGAGGGCGATGCGGCAACATGGCCATGCTACCTGGCAAAAACATCTTGAGCAGGCGATTCACGATCTGCAGCGCGTCTTCAATTTCGACACGCTCTACCTGGGAGGCGGCCATGCCATGCAG
>JBCCEX010000115.1:0-5136 GCA_039030035.1 Myxococcota bacterium | reverse complement strand
CGATGGCTGCAGGGGCCGGCTCAAGGCATTAGCGGCACAGCTGTGGTTGATGTGTTGCTTAAAGGAGAGATCCAGGAGTTTGCCGAGGAGTTCCAAGAGTTTGTGCTCGAAAGCGTCACCTACTTCGACACCGGCGGCAAACAGCCCGAACGGTTTTATCACGCCTTTGTACTAGGCATGCTGCAGCACCTGCGCGATCGCTACATCATCGAGTCCGAACAAACCAGCGGCCTAGGGCGCTACGACTTAGCCTTAGAGCCCAAAGACAAAACACAACTTGGCTTTGTATTTGAGTTTAAGCGCGCCTTGCGAGCAGATAGCTCCCTGCAGGCCTCTGCCCAAAAAGCGCTGCAGCAAATTCAGCAGCTGCAATATCACACCAACTTGTTCAAGCGCGGTGTGCAGCGGGTGATTGCCTTGGGCCTGGGGTTTAGAGGCAAACAGGTGGCCATTGCCCACACCGAGCTGACGCAGACATCTGGCAAATAGCGGGGCATGCATCGTGTTTCTATCAGTGTATTGAACAACCAGCATGGATTTATGAACATCTGTGCTTAGCCATCAACTGATCCTGCAGTGGATCTAAGTTGGCCTTGGTGCCGAATTCGTGCTTGGTATGCCATTTTACCGCACAACCGATTGCTGTAAACAAAAAGGGGCAAGCCCTCTGCCAAGTGTTTGCAATTTTTGCTTACGATATTTTTGTGCCTGCTGTTGCGTGGCAAAACCGTGCAGTCGCACATAGTACTCCAGTTCGTCGGTATGCGGGTTAACGCCCTGCAGCACACGGGCATCATGCCCTTTGGCTACCAGCTGTTGGCGCAGCTGCTGCGCCAGTGCATAGCTGCTACGTGTGGCCACCTGAATAGCCCAGGGTGAACCGGTGCTAAAGGGCAGCGGTGTGGTGGGCTGTAGCTGCTTGATGGTGGCGGGAGCACTCTTGCCTAGCGCCTGTTGCAGTGCTTGTACCAGGTTATCGGTAAGTAAATGCTTATCGGATATCGGGTTAGGTGGGTTTATTTGGCTGTCATTAATAAGTAAATGCTTATTTTTGTCGGCTGTGGTTGTGGTCGCGGCAGCGGGTTTATGTCGGGCGTACTCTATTTTTGCCGGTGGCTGCAGCAGCTGCCGCAAAAAGGAGAAAGAGGTGTGGTGGCGCAACTGCTGCAGCCACTGTTGACGCTGTTGCATATGGGCCATGGGCATATTGGTAACAGCTACATGTCGCGTTGTAGCAGCATCATGAAGTTGGTTGTTGTAGAGTGCATAACCCAAGCCTATTGCCACCCCAATGCCAAAGGCCAGCGCCTGCTTATACATGGTTTACTTAGATGCCATCTGTTGGGGCAGGTGAATGCCAAACGTGCCTACGGCATTGCTTAAGGCGCGTTTCACAACACATACCATGGCAACGCGCGCTTGTGACAGCTGTTGATCGCTGGATAAAATCCGCTCGCTGCTGCGGTATTTGGTAAAGTAGCTGTGAAACTGCTCCACCAGGCTATAGGCATAGTGCAGCAGCCGATGCGGCCGGCTAGCAGCAGCAGCTTGCGCAATGGTGTAGGGCAAGGCAAGCGAGGTTTTCAGCAGCTCTCTCTCTTCGGGTAGTGCCAGTTTGAGCCAGATTTGCTGCGGCAGCTGGTGTAGGTTGTCTATTTGCAGCCCCTCCTGCTTGGCGCGCTGCAGCAGGGTGGCCATGCGGGCGTGGCCATATTGCACATAAAACACCGGGTTGTCCATGGCCTGCTGGCACAGCAGGTCGACATCGAGATCAAATGGCGCTTCGGGGCTGCGCATGAGAAAGGCAAATCGGGCAACGTCGATACCGATCTCATCGAGTAGATCGTCGAGCAGGTAGACATTGCCTTCGCGTTTAGAGAAGCGCACCTGCTGGTTTTGGCGCACCAGGCGCACCATGTGTATGAGCACGCACTGCAGCTGATCCGACGCCAGTCCCATGGCCTGCAAGCCTGCTTTTAGGCGGGTAACATGGCCCACATGGTCGGCACCAAACACATTGATGAGGCGGTGAAATCCACGGGCAAACTTGTCGGCGTGGTAGGCCAAGTCGGCAAGAAAATAGGCGGGTGTGCCATCGGCGCGCAGCACAATGCGATCCTCTTCATCGCCAAAGCGGGATGTCTCCAAAAAGGTACCGCCCTGCTGCTTTTCAAGATGTTGCGCCGCTTTGCTCTCCTCGCGCCGCTTTTTGTCGGCTGTGTGTCGCGCGGCTTGAGCCTCATACAAAAGCCCCTTGTGGCGGTAAGCTTCCAATGTGCGCTGCAGTGCGCCGCTTTGGTGTAGGCTACGCTCCGAAAACCAGCGATCAAACGGAATATTGGCCGTATCGAGCGTGTTGCGAATGCTGGCCATGCTGTGCTGCACCCCCCAGTCGCCAAACAGCTGCAGCCATTGAGACTCATCTTTGTTGAGCCATTTGCTGCCCTCACGTTTGGCGATGTCGCTGGCTAGCTGTTGAATATCGGGGCCGTTATAGGCTTGTGACGGCTGCTGTAGCGGTTGCTGCAGCGCCTGGCAGTAGTGTGCATAGATGCTGCGGGCCAGCTGCACAATTTGGCCGCCGGTGTCATTAATATAGTATTCGCGGCTCACACGATAGCCGGCAAAGTCCAGCAAACGTGCCAGCGCATCGCCCACAAATGCACCACGGGCATGGCCCAGGTGTAGCGGGCCGGTTGGATTGGTAGAAACAAACTCCAGCAACACACGGCAGCCGTTGGCTGCAGCACGGCCAAAATTATCGCCCTGCTGCAGCGCCTGACCGGCTGCCTTGGCCAACAAGGCGGGTGTTATATGCATGTTGACAAAACCGGCACCGGCAACCGCAACACGGGCTATTGTGTCGGTGTGCTGCTGCAACATCTGTGCCAATGCCTGCGCAATCTCTCGCGGCGGCTGACACAGCACGGCCGTCAACTCTAGGGCCACGTTGGTGGCATAATCGCCATGCTGGCTCAACTTGGGCTGCTGAATAGAGGCTTGCCACAGCTGTTGTGGCTGTTTCACACCAGCCGCACGTCGCTGCGCCAGCTGCTGGCGCGCCTGCGGATACAGCTTGTCGATGGTTGCATGCAGACACTCTTGTAGCCAGTCATGAATCATTGTATTCTCCCTGCTTCTCACTCAATTTAACATGTATGTGTGGCCATTCTAGCAAAGTTTTCTAGCATCAGCTTCGATGCGTGTGCAATAAAGCAGCATAACACTAGGCAGTTTAGGTTCATTGATAGATGAAAACAGATGGCACAACCGCCTTTTGTTGCCGCGCGGCAGTAGATTTTGTGGCGCTTTTTGTTTTTCTCAAGCAGGGGTAATGGTAAAAACCAATTTTTCGTGTATTATCCTTAAATAAACAGAACGTGAGAAAAAATGGCGAACAAGCAAAAGACCACAAGCAGTTCTTTGTCCTTTAAGGCCCCTCTTTTTATATTGCTCATAGCCGCTATCGCTCTAGCGGCATGGGTTTTGTATACAAAAACCAGTCTGGGTAAGCGCCCACCGTTTGCCTTTGCCAAGGCTATGAGCATCATGCAGCAGCTGTATCCAGACAAGCACCTGCCCTCCCGTATTCCGCAGCAGGAGAAGGATCTAATCAACCAATCCAATGACGATAACCGCAACAAAAGCAGTGTTTACGGGGAACTAAAGCTAAAAAGCATCTACGCCATTTTGCAGAAACTGCGCTTAGGCGCAAACGATACGCTGTATGACTTAGGCAGTGGCCAGGGCAGATTGGTCATGCTGACCTACCTCACCACAAAGGCGCATGCCTATGGCGTTGAGCTATCTGAAACACGCCACAACATAGCGCAGCAAGCGCTGCAGCGATTAAAAACAATGGGATTGTACGATTCTAAGCGGTTACAATACCGTCTTGCCGATGTACTCAATAGCAATTTTCGTGATGCCACGGTGGTATTTGTGTGCGATACGCTGTTTAACCACAAACTGCGCCAGGGAATTTTAGATCGTGTGCTGGCTATTCCCCATAAGGTAACAATTGTGAGCCTCAAGCGCATGCCGCTGCATCCGCGTGTATATCCGCAAGAGACAATCTTTTTGCCGGCAACGTGGAACGAAGCTGTACCGGTGCATATTTACCATGTGTTTCCCCAACATGGCCTGCCGGCGCAACACCCATCGCGCGAGTTTGTCAAACGGAATCTGCGTGAGATTCGATACAACTTTGAAAGCAGCATTTTTTACAAGCGATCTGCAAAAATTAGCGAAAGCGAGCAGGAGGCTATTAAGGCCACCGGCAACAATCCTAGCTACAGCGAATTGTTACTTGCCGACAGAGAGAAATTAATCGATGCCATCGGCTGCAAAAAAACCGATCGCTTGCTGGTGTTAGGCAATGGTATCGGCAAATTTGCCCTACATGCCTACATGAGCGCACCGGCTAGCCGCATTGTTGGCATTGAGATCTCCGCCACCCGCTACAATCTCTCCATGCGCATATTACGCAAAGCCTTTTCGCCAGATTGGGCATATATCGACCCGCAACCCTACAGAAAGGTCACCTTCTTGCAGGGCGACTTTTTGCAAAACGACTTTCACGAACGCTTTCAAGAAGCCACCGTACTGTATGCCGCTTCACAACATTACTCGATGGCTGTTGTCCAAGGCATTGTTGACAAAACGCTGCAGATTCCACACACCGTCAAACTGATTCTGTTTCAAAAGCTAGACTCCAACCCTCGCTTGCGCCGCACCAAGCAGCTGCAGGTATCAACTGTTGGGGGTAAAACAGTCACTGCATATTTGTACGAGACTGTACCGGCTGTTTCATTGCTACGCTGAGCCCTCAACATCTTGTTGGGCCCAAATGAAAATGCAGCTGCTTTGAGCAAAGAGATGTAAGCAGGCGTCTACCTAAGCAACAAAAACTTGCTGTTCATGCCGCTAGCAGTATAATCAACAGCATGCAGCAGCACACACCAAAAAAACCACGTCGCTGCAGCAAAACCAACAGCAAGTCGCCTCGAGTCATTTACCGTAGAGATGCACTGTTTAAAGCCGTGGCTAAACAGCCAGAGGTTTATCGCCAAATCATTAGCAAGTATCTTCCCAGTAAGCTACTCACCAAGCTGGATTGCGAAAAGGCCCATCTTG
>JBCCEX010000114.1:0-5136 GCA_039030035.1 Myxococcota bacterium | reverse complement strand
TGGCTCATACAGTGACCACACTCAACTTGTCATTGCATGCAGATATCCACATTGCTGTGCAGTCCGACAGCCCCATTGGTTGTGGCTTGGGCTCGTCGGCATCGCTTATTGTGAGTGTCATGCAGGCCATTGCCAACCATTTTGGGGTGCAGCCCGCGCAAAGCTGGTACGACCAACAAGCCACAAAGCTAGAAAACCTGCAGCATGCTCGTAGCAGCGGCGTCGACCCATACATCTGCCTGCGCGGTGGTTGCCATCTGTTTCAGCAGGGGCAGGCCAGGCAAGTAGCGCCACCTACGTTTCCTCTTATGCTGGTTCACACCGGCAGGCCATCTATCGGCACGGGTGCATGCGTGCTGCAGGTCAAAAACCGCTGCGGCAACAGCAGCATCTGGAGTGAATTTGCCCAGGTGACCAACAGCCTGTGCTGTGCACTGCAGCAGCAAGATCAGCACGCTTGCCAACAGGCGATTCGCCACAATCACCAATTGCTAAATAGCTTAGGCGTTGTTCCCAAACCGGTGGCACAGTTTATAGCCAACGTACAGCAGCAAGGCGCTGCAGCCAAAATCTGCGGCGCAGGAGCAACACAGGGGCAGGGCGGCGGCATGGTGTGGGTGCTCGCCGATCACCCCTCGCTTGTGCATCGCCTCTGTCGCAATCAAGGCTACAGTTACCTCAACGCAGCCGCATACATGCGGCCGGCGCATGCCTCTACGATCTCATTATGGCAAAACCAACCGTCTCTCTACGAGGAGTAAGCACCTAAAGATGCCTTTCTATGCTTTTTTGGTTATCATTTATTCAACAAACATGTTTTTTTCTATGAATTGGTTTGCTGATAACCATCTGTTAAAATGAGGTTTTGCATTGCATTAGCGCTATGCAGACAAAGACTATATTTGATGCAGCTGTCTGTTTTCAAAGCGTTAAACACTACGTGGTGTGGTATAGATACAAGTTTTATTTACTCTAAGAAACTTATACCAATCGCAGCAAATAGTGATTTCATCTTGTCATTCCCGAGCAGGCAGGAATCCAGGAATTGTGGTTACAGCGGATGAGCGGGAGTCATTGTATTTGTAATATTATTCTGCAGGAATGGTATTAGCACCACATTAGGGGGTATGTGAATTTGGTTGTGTAAATTACTAGCTATGGATGTAAGGTGGATCTGCCTGCTATTTGAAATCCTTGATTATTTGATCTATACGAGTATCATTTGATTGGCTGTTAAAAAACTAGAAAATGTAGGGAGATTTATCATGGTAATGCCAAAACGCAAGTTGCCAACACAGTCAGAACGCGAGCGGGGGGCCCGTTTACGCATAGCGCGTAGCCTCACTCTCTATGCAACGCGCGCTGCCTTTTGTGCAAAACATAATTTTACTATCCAAACAATTCAAATGTGGGAGCTGGGAGAAAACGCCCCTTCTGTCCGCCAGTTGCAACGTTTTATAGATGCTCTCAAGCAAGAGGGTGTTTTGTGCGGCAAAGATTGGCTGCTATATGGTATTGGCGATCCCCCTGTACACGGCAAGCCCACCAGCAACGATAGCCTCACACAGCTATCGGCCGGCGATCAAGTCGAGCGTGAGGTGCAGCTGTTTGTCTCACTCAGTGCTCGTCGTGGACAAAAATGCGTTGTCGTGACTATACCAAACGCCGATATGCAGCCTGGCTTTGAGCCAACCGATTGTGTTGGCGGCTATGAATTGCCAGACAATAACGTCGATAGCCTTTTAGATCAAATCTGCTTGGTCAAACCCAAAAGCCAAGTGTCTTGGCAGGTCGGCAAACTCCGCAAAGCCGGCGAACACTACGTTGTTAGCGTCAACTCATCGCAAAGTCCGCCCATTGTTACCAAACGCCTTGCCGGTGTTGCCCGCATTGTGTGGCATCGCAAACTGTAGCGGCATGTAAATCACGTTTTTGTGTCGATTTTGTTGGCTAGCCATTGATTTGGATCTCGTTGTTTTTATTATCGCTACCATTCTACATGAATCTGCTGTTGGTATGCCAGCAAAGGTGAAGCAATTGTTGGACTTTTGCGCCAATGGGGTGCATATTGATAAAGTAAATTAAAGCAAAGAGATCGCTATGCAAACGCATTTAGCACCGCGCTGTTGTCTGCCAGGCAGTGATGGCTGCGACCATACCATTGGTGGCCCCAGTTCGCATATTACGGTGGTCTATTTTTATCCCAAAGATATGACTCCTGGTTGCACCACACAGGCAGTGGAGTTCAATGCGCTACTACCGCAATTTCAAGCCTGCAATGCGCGGGTATATGGCGTGTCGCGCGATAGCATTGAGAGCCATCGGCGCTTTTGTGAGCGGCACAATCTTGCATTTGTGCTGTTGAGTGATGCCGATAAAAAGGCGCTGCAGGCCTATGGAGCTTGGGGCGAAAAAAGCATGTACGGCAAAATATTTATGGGGATTTTGCGGCAGACATTTGTTATTGATCAGCAAGGAGTTGTGTTGCAAAAATGGCTTAAAGTACGCGCCAAGGGTCATGCACAAGAGGTGCTGCAGGCTGTGCAGCAGCTGGCTGCTGCGTCTACGGCTGCCGATGCTACAGATAACTCTTATAGATCTGGCTCGTAGAGGGTAGAGGTGTCACCCATCTACCCATCTTTGCTAAATCCTTGGTGTATATTCTTCAGTGTATGCTCCTCAAAAAAGACACATACAACGCATGAAATATTGTCACGGCAGCCCATGCGGCTAGTGTAGCCAAACCTGCAAATAGGATTACCTCTTTTCTTCGTACCATCATGCACCTCCCGAGATGTTTTTTTGCTTTAACAAGTTAGACATCTCCTGTATTCATAATTTCAGAATTTCTTGATAATTTCAAGATTTTTTATTAATGCGTTGACAAAAAAAATCTGCTACAGTCATGTAACATGCCAAACAGAAAAAACACCACCCCTTGCCAAGAAGATCCAGTGTTGCAGCTGCTTGCTCGAGGCAGCGACTATGTGGTGGTGCACAAACCAGCAGGTATCGCAGTTGTGCAGTATCAAGGCAACAAACAGCCTACTTTGCTTGAGCTGATGCAGGAGCTGGTTGCAGACAATATACAGCCAGTACACCGTCTCGATCGGGCCACCAGCGGCTGCTGCCTATTTGCCCAAGGGCCAACGGCACAACGCCGTTTAAGTTTTGCCTTTCGTAACCGCCAGGTCGACAAACGCTACCTAGCCCTCGTTGAAGGCTGCCCCCAATTTGACAAAACCACCATCGATCTACGCCTCAAGCGCATTGATACCCCCCACGCCAAAAAGGGTCCCGTGGCTCGTCAAGTTGTCGACAAACAGGGTAAAGAGGCGATCAGCCACCTGTCGGTATGGCACACAGGCCAGCAAATCAGCGCTGTTGAAGTTCGTCCGGTAACCGGTCGTATGCACCAAATTCGCGCTCACTTAGCCGCCATTGGCCACCCCGTTGTTGGCGATCGTACTTACGGCAGCCAACTCTGCTTTGCCCCCAACGCCATTGCCCTACTTGCCTTTGCCCTACGCTTTCGCATATCGAGCAACAAGCACAAAAGCGTCACCTCACATCTGCCCGAACAGTTTGTTGCCCGCACCCAAGCAGATGGCTTTGATATTCGCCAACAATTTGCCAAAACCACCCAACGCTTTTGTAGCCAATAAATATAACCCGCACCATACCCCCAACCCATCTGCTTGCCAAAAAATACCGAGATACCCAATAGATGTTCTTGACTTGACAACCCTGCTTGCAGGTGCAATAGCTTGCATAGCAGGGACATGGCTCAGTAAGAATCTTTTCTGCCAAGCATCTGCTTATCCGTGTCTCACAACAACAGGAGGTTTTTAGATGAGTCAGTTGGATCTTGCTATTGTGGGTATTTATATGATTGCTACGCTTGCCGTGGGGATTTATTTTGGGCGTAAGACAGATAGCTTTAGGGATTTTGCTGTTGGGGATCGGAAGATTGGAACAATAGCTTTGGTTGCAACGATGTTTGCTACTCATACAGGAGCTACTTCTTTGCTAGGCCTTAGTGAAAAGGTCTTTATGGTTGGGCTCGTTTTTGTATTTGTTATTTGTGGCAGGTCCATATGGAAACTCATTGAAGGGTTTTTCGTTTTTGAAAAAATGGAAAATTGCATGAAAAATTCTATTTCTCCAGGAGATATAATAAGCCATTTTTATGGTAGACGTGGAAAGATACTGGTTGGGTTTGTCACGGTAATCCTGTATCCAGGATTTTTAGGTCTTCAAATGAGGGCAATTGGTTACCTCTTTGAGTATTTTCTTGGACTATCTCTCGAACAAGGTACTCTTCTTGGTTGTGGCCTGGTCATTATCTACTCGTCGTTTGGTGGCATTCGTGCTGTAGCTGCAACAGATGCCCTACAATTTGGCGTTTTGCTCACGGCACCCGTGTGGACGGACATTCCCTACAGGTTACGCCTTTTGCAAACGATGCGTTGCTGTGTGCCGCGAAATGCTGCCAAGCCGTGGCTGAGAGAAATTATTCGCTGGCAGGGACAGGTAGCAGCGGCACGTTTCCGTCGTTTTGCACCTGCTCAAGCATCGTATCGAATGCCTGCTCAAAGTAGCGGACGATCGCGTGCGGGTCAGAGACAAGCCCACTATCCCCAGCTACGCCGATGTTGACTGTGCCGTTGTAGCTGATGATGCTAATCCCTAGCCCAACACCGCCCGATTGTGGCACCCAAAACATGAGGCTGTTGAGCTTTGAACCAGCGAGATAGATCGGCTTGCGCGGTCCCGGCACGTTGGTCAGAACCCCGGAATTTTTGTTGCCAAACAGCCGCAGCAGCGGCACCTTAATCGCGGGCGGCAACAGTCCAATCAACCCCAGCAATCCATGTGCAACAACCGCCTCGGGCGACCGCTTGATCGCATCCATCGTCGCCTTCAGCGTGTTGAAACGTGCTTTGGCATCTGACAATCCTACGGGGAGCGGTAGATAAACGAGCCCAAATTTGTTGCCCAACTCAATTGGCCCGTCGAGCGGGCGCAAGTTGATCGGGACGGCGACGCGAATCTGTTTTACCAGACTGTCATGCTCAACCAAATAGCGGCGGATGGCGCTGGTGACGGCAGCAACAAGCACGTCGTTGACCGTTG
>JBCCEX010000113.1:0-5256 GCA_039030035.1 Myxococcota bacterium | reverse complement strand
GTTGCAAGGGGATGGAGAGGGTTTTACCGAACAGCTGAAATAGTTCGTGCACGAGAGTCTGAGCTACTTCGATGTGTCACAGCGAGACCCTGAGCGGGTGTATCAGGCGTTTGTATTGGGGTTGCTGGTGCAACTGGAGCAAGACTATCGCCTGCGTTCCGAGCGCGAGGCGGGCGAGGGACGGGCAGACGTTTTACTCATTCCTAAACAACCAAACAAGCCGGGGATTATCTTGGAGTTTAAGCGGGCGGTACGCAAGGCGGATCAAGAACGACTCCAGCAGACCGCGCAAGTGGCGCTGCAACAGATCAAAGACAAGCACTACGCTGCCGAGTTCGCTGACCAACAATGCTCTTTTGTTTTGGCCGTCGGAGTGGCTTTCGTCGGAAAGCACCTGGCTGCGGCGTACGAGCTGGTTTAATTGTGCTGCCCCGCGGCAGCTATATCAAGCAGCTGCAGCTGCACAGTTTGCCGACCCTGCCACTGGTTGATCTCAACGGCTGCCAATACATCAACCTCCTGCTCAAGCAGCTGCTGTTTGTGCTGCATGGCAAAACCAATAAAGGGTACGCTGCTGCTGCCATCGCTGCAAAATGTGCCTTTGAGATGCTTGCCCTTCAGCAAACGTGCCTGTGTTGCACGCAGATGGTTGAAGCGAAACAGCGCTTGTGGATTGCCGCGGCCAAAGGGGGCTGCCTGCTTAAGAACCTGCGCCAGATCGATGTTGACCTGCCGCAGCGGCAAAACGGCGTCGTACTGCAGGGTTTTGGCCAGATCGTTTGGCTGTAGCTGCTGCTGTGCATGTTGCGTGAGCGCCTCGCGTAGGGTATTTAAGCTGTGGCTGCCCAGGCTGACACCTACCGCATGAGCATGGCCCCCAAAGGCTGCCACATGCTGCTGCACCTGCTGCAGCGCAGCATGCAGATGAAACGCGGGGATGCTACGGCCAGAGCCCTTGCCACCAGCACCAATCACCAACGCAGGCCGGGCAAAGCGATCAACCAGCCGGCTGGCAACAATACCCACCACACCTGGGTGCCATGCCTCATCACCTACAACCAAAATGGGTGCATGTTCATAAAGTGGATCGGTTTGGATGGTCTGCACCACCTGATCGACAATCTGCTGCTCCATTTCGCGCCGCTGCCGATTGTGGGCATCGAGCCGCTGCGCCAGCTCCCAGGCAGGCTGCCACTGCCGACAGCGCAGCAGCTGCACAGCGGCCATGGCATGATCCAAACGCCCTGCTGCGTTGATACGTGGCGCCAGATGAAACCCCAAGCTGCCGCTGGAGATCTCCCGATCGTGCAGTCCAGCAGCTTGCAGCAACGCCTGCATACCCATACGATGCCCCTGGGCAATGTGCTGCATACCCCAGTGCACCAAAATGCGGTTGTCGTGCACCAGCGGCATCACGTCAGCCACAGTGCCCAGTGCTACCAAATCTAAAAAGCGGCTTAAATTGGGCTCAGGCCGCAGCCGAAAAAAGCCCTGCTGCCGCAGCACCCGCCGCAGATGGATGCATACATTAAATGCAATAGCCACTGCACATAAATGCTGCCCGTCGCGCTGACAATCGGGCCGATGCGGATTGATCACCGCATGCGCCTGCGGCATTTGGGGCGGCACCGTGTGGTGATCGATCACAATCACATCGAGCCCCCGCTTGACTGCATAGGCAACCTCGTTGTGATTGCTAATGCCGCAATCCACCGTCACAATCAGCTTTGCCCCCTGCTGCTGCAGCCGTTGCACCCCCTGCTGGCTCATGCCGTAGCCCTCAACCAACCGATCGGGCACATGGCCAACAACATGAGCCCCAAGCGACTCCAAAAACTCCCACAGCAGCGTGGTGGAGGTGACGCCATCGACATCGTAATCGCCAAACAGGCCAATGGTTTCGTTGCGCTGCAGCGCGTGCACCAACCGCTGCACCGTCTGCTGCATATCGGCAAAAGCATCGGGATCAGGCAGCTGCTGCAGCGTAGGCGCTAGATACTGCTGCGCCTTGTGCGGGCTATCGATACCACGAGCCACCAACACCTGCGCCAAAACGGCTGGCAGTTTGGCTTGCTGCTGCAGCTGATCAACCGATGCTTGCAACGCACCACGCTGCTTCCAAGAGATTGTAGGGGCTAGGCTATAGGGCACTTCATGCTCCAATCCACAAAATATTTATCTCATACCATAATCGATGGTAGAGCCCACCGCGCTGCAGTGTTGAGTTGAAACGGTGTTTAAGATTGTGCCGGCTCATCACACAGCACACGCACACGGTCATGTTGCACCCAAGCAAAACCAGCCGCAATAACAACTTGAGCCCGACCAGATTCTCTGCCTGGCGGCGATTGCTGTTGCTGCCCCTCTTGAGCTTGGTGAGCATCTGTATCAGCCTGCTGCTGCCCACCCTGTACGTAGATAGTACCGGCACTCAGTTGCGCCAGCAGCGTGCTATGCCCAGGCAAAACAGTCATCTGCCCCTGCACACCAGGCAGCTGCACCCGATCACAAGCGAGCTCTAGCACAGCACGATTTGGAGTAAAAACTTCTAATTGCAGCATTTAGACCACCCCCTCTCTATCCATGTTTACCTGGTGGAGCTGATCGGGATCGAACCGACGACCTCTTGAATGCCATTCAAGCGCTCTCCCAGCTGAGCTACAGCCCCATGCTGGCCAGCTTGCTTGTTGCAGCCAAAAAAGTCAACAAACCCGCATCGTCAAGCTAGCTACCATCGCCTTTATAACCACGCAACAGCCTCCCCCTGCATGAGCATCGATTCACACAAAAAAACGACATCGATCACAAAATCACCTCAAAAACGGTTGATCGGCAGCAAAAGTGTGCTATGGTCAAAACATAAGAAACACCAAAAAGGAAGGACTAAAATTATGGGTAAACGACTTTATGTAGGAAATTTGTCTTATGGCAGCACCGAAGACACAGTACGCCATGCTTTTGAACAAGATGGCCGTAATGTTGTCGATGTGCATCTGAGCACCGATCGCGACACCGGTAGACCACGCGGCTTTGGATTTGTCGAAATGGAAAGCGACGAACAGGCACAAGCCGCCGTCACCGCCATGGATGGCACCGAGCTAGACGGTCGCAACATTCATGTAAGCGAAGCCCGAGAACGCCCCGCTCGCCCCTCTGGCGACAAAGGCCATTGGTAGCAAAACCACTCATCTTAAGCGAGTAGCCCAGGGGAACTTCTCCCCAGGCCCTCTCAGAACCGGACGTGACACTCTCTTGGAGCGATCTGTCCCAACAAGGGCATGGTAGAGGGGATTGTGCTGCTCCAGTTCAACCAAAGACATCTGCAAATGGCTGGGGAACTAGGATTCGAACCTAGATTTACGGAACCAGAATCCGCTGTCCTGCCGTTAGACGATTCCCCAAAACGGCGTGTTGATATGAAAAAAAGGGTGCCCCTCCTATGCGTTCTCTAAGAGAGGACACCCATTTCATTCATACGTCCATGCAAAAGAACCTTATTGAAAGTACACTGCTGTGCAACAACCCCATACAACCGCTATTTGTGCGGCCCGAGGATAGACGAGTGAACGCCAAGAACCCAACCATCTCTCGTAAAGGCTGATGCAACAAGCTGGAGCGGGAAATGGGATTCGAACCCACGACTTCAACCTTGGCAAGGTTGCACTCTACCACTGAGTTACTCCCGCTCATAACGCTCCTATTTCAACAATCTTTAACGCATTTGTCAAGGGGGATCGATACGGCGATCAACATAAACGAGCAGCTGTATGAGCTATAGTGATAGCAGCAACCCCCCTCTATCTTGAAACGCGATACCGAGTTTGCCCAACAAAATAGCCACTTGCTGCTATTTAGCAACTGCGGCAATATTTGGCTGCGACCTGCAGAAACTTGCCGCAAATTTTTTTGGTCTTATATATTATTTGTATATGTATGATCCGACAAGTTTAAACGGATTTTGTTAGCACAAATAAATCAAAAGCATTATTCGGCAATGTAATCGGACTCAACCACTATCAGCTAGAAGCTGATAGGTTGCGGTTTCTTTTTAAGAAACCGATCTTGGCTGGAAGCCGGCGTGACCTAGCTTTCTAAAGAAATATTTTCAGTACCGTCTGAACGATGCCCTTCCGTGTGATGATCAATGTAGGCATCAATCACATCGTCTGTGACGTTTCCACTCGTTGAACTAAAGTAACCACGACCCCAAAAGTGACGTCCCCAATAGCGTTTGCGTAAATGTGGAAATTCCTGTTGCAATTTGCGAGAAGATCTACCCTTCACTCGCTTCACAAAATCACTCACCAGAACGTGAGGCGGGATGCTAACAAACAAGTGGATGTGATCCTTTGATACCACTCCATTTATGATCTTGACATCACATTCCTCACATACCTGCGCAATCACATCTCTCGCTCGATGAGCCACTTCACCACGGAGAACCTTGTACCGATATTTCGTGATCCACACGAGGTGATAGCGGTGATGATACACCGTATGGTTACTATGAGTGTATTGCCTTAACATAGAAAAATTCTAGCTGAAGCTAACTCCATCTGGAAGATGGAGGTTTTAACCATTTAGAGGACTATAAAATTACACCACTCCTCGTTCCTAGGTGCGGAAGATCGGCTGAGAAGCCCGCTGCAGTAGTTTAGAGGGCTGCGCTTGAGCAGGTTCAAACAGAGGGAGGCAGGGTTGTTTGTGATGTTTCAGTTCCTGAATCACAGATGCAGCAAGCTTTTTGAGCTGTTGCAGCTCGTATTCGGTTTGAGCTTGACCGATGTGGCGGACAATCTTTTGGGTCACTTGATGAGCGCGTCGATGTGAGGAGACAATTTGGATAGCTTTTTTGCCGTTTTGTCTCTGTCGCAAAAAATACTTTCTATGTGCTAGACGTTTGCGTCAGCTCGGTGTGGGCAACAGCAACCTGCTTGCCTCTAAACCCCATACCTAAAGCAACCACCCTCTTTATGCCGCGTTTGAACAAGTTGGTGTGGTAATGCATCTGCTGAATCTGCTGCAAGGCCTTTTGGGCAGAGGTTTGTAGGGAGTTGTCT
Organism: Myxococcota bacterium; assembly: GCA_039030035.1. Lineage (GTDB taxonomy): Bacteria > Myxococcota > UBA727 > UBA727 > JABDBI01 > JBCCEX01. The sequence goes on along the minus strand of JBCCEX010000113.1, from coordinate 196 downwards.
GCTCTTAGGGCTCGCTTAAACTCAAAGACAAAGCCAAGTTGTGTTTTGTCTGTAGGCTCTAAGGCTAAATCGTAACGCCCTAAGCCGCTGGTCTGCTCAGACTCGATGATATAGCGATCGCGCAGGTGCTGCAGCATGCCTAGCACAAACGCATGGTAAAATCGCTCGGGCTGCTTGCCACCGGTGTCAAAAAAGC
>JBCCEX010000112.1:0-5281 GCA_039030035.1 Myxococcota bacterium | reverse complement strand
GCGTCAACAGCCCAACCGCCCGCATCACCTGCTCACAATTGTGCAACGGCTCCCCCATGCCCATAAAAACCACATTATCAACCCACCGACACTGCGTGCACTGTTGGTCTGCAGCATCGTTCGCCACTGTAGCTTGCAACCGATTCGAAAAGCCGGCCGTTGCAACAGCTTGCGTGGCATCCGCACCCCGCTGCAACAATTGCGGCTCACGCAACGACGGAATAGACAACCCCCCTGCAACAGCCGCCTGCAGATCATGCACCACCATATGCACCTGCGCCGTAATCTCCCCCGCCGTCAAATGCCGCTTGAGCTTAATGGCTGCCGTTGCACAAAAACGACACCCCATAGCACACCCCACCTGACTCGAAATACACAACGCATGCCGCCCCTCCCGCGAGGCATGCGGAATCCACACACTCTCAATCAAATGGTTGTCATGCGTCAACATACGATACTTGCGCGTTCCATCTTGACTCTGACGCACCGACTCAATTCGCAATGGACAAATAGCAAAAGCACCACACAACTGCTGCCGCAGCCGCTGCGGCAACACAGCAACAGCATGCAAATCGCGCAGCCCCCGTACATGCAACGCCTCAAACAGCTGCAGCCCCCGATAACCAGGATACCCCTGCTGCTGCATCCACTCCTGCAGCTGCAACAGCGACAAACTGGCAACATCTAGTAGTTTATCGGCTATAGGACCGCTTTGCGGGCGTGAAGAGATGGAGCTGGCAGTTTGGCAAGCTTCTTGAGACATGTCTTATTATGACATAAGCCTTGCACAAAATAAACCCGCCAGGTATCTTCTTAAAGCCCCTAAAAACAATTTTTTAAAATTGTAAAACAGCTATTTATCACACTAAATAAAATCAATAATAACCATTTTTTACTGTGCTGACACAGGCGAGCTGTAGCCGGCTCCCCCGCATGAATAGCCAACATTTAAGCGGCTAAACCAGATATGAAAGTATGCTAGTAGGCAATGCTGAAGCTAGGAACAAAACACCTCACGCAGACAAGAAGCCACTGCCGCCCTTCTCAACCACTGTTCTAAAACAGAAAGATCGCTGCGCATCCGGATTTTTTGCCGCTGGGTCCTTGTCAAACGCCAACCACGAGCCTCAAACAGGGTCAGCAGCGCCCGTATTTCTCCTTCCAATTTTCCTACGGCTTTTCCTTCTGCTCTTCCCTCCACTCTTCCCTCAGCCTTCCCTTCGGCTCTTCCTTCCGCTTTTCCCTCAGCCTTTCCTTCGACTCTTCCTTCCTTCCGTAAAGTCTCTGCCAGTGTCATCAAACCCTCCCTACTTTTAGGGCCCAATACCTTTGTCAACTGCCGCTGCACCTGCTGCAACTGCGTGCCTTGTGACACACTCATATAATAACGCATCAAGGTCATAAACGCACCCATGCCGCTGGGCTGTTCGAGCAATGTTCTTAAAACCCCATGCCACTGCTGCATCTGCTGCAACAGTTGCTGCCCATTGCGAGCCGATTTTAAAAACCACAGCGCCGCCTTCACATGTGATAACACTGCTCGTTGCCTGAGCTCTTGCTCTTGTGCGGCCTGCAAATTTTCGAGCTCATAGCCAAAATCAGGCAGATACTTAGCCATACAGTCGTCGGCTTGCAGGTCAAAAAGAGCCGAAAAATGCGATGCCACACGCCAACGCCCTGCGCCGTGATAGACAACCACCGGCACAATGACCGGCAGATTTGGCTGTAGCGTTTTGTTTAACAAATTGCTCCCAGATGCGCACCATATAAACCAAAATCCGCATATTTGTCAAGTTTATATATAAAAACACATGGTAAAGTTTTTCAGGTTTGTTGCATTGACAGATACACATCCCAAAGATGTGTTGATTGTGGTTTCGAGCGGCCATCTTTAAATAGGGGGCCAAGCAGGTGTGTTGATAGCCGGCACTTGACAAAGGTGAGAATTTTTCGTAGGGTTAGGAGTGTAGTGGGTAAATTTAGTGTCTAACAACGGAGAAAAAATGAAAAAGTTAAATGCGCTAAGCCTAAAAGTTGCTGTTGGAGCTGCTGTGTTGGCATGCGGCGGTTGGTCTTTGCCTGACTTAGGGTGGGGAAACATCGTTCAGGCCCCGCAATTGGAGACGAAAAAAATCTTCGAAGAAGAGGAGGAGGTTGACAATTTTACATGGCTATCTGTTGAAGAGCAAGAGAGTGATAGCACAGATGCTGATGGTGGACGTTTTTATGGCATCTGCACAATGGTTAACAATGGCATTAACGACCTAGTGGACGCAGCTGTCTATGCAAAAGAGTGGACTACAGGTGAGCTGCGAGCAAGATGGACACCACAGCTGGTGCTGACGTTGCAGATGATGTCTACAAGTGATGAAAATGTTGAAAACAAAGTAAGCACCATTAAGCATCAACTTGAACAAGGGGCCGATGTGAACGCTGTTATGCCAAATGGCAAGTCTGCCTTGCGCTTTGTGACCGAATTGGCGGTTGATGATGAAAAGTTTGTGCCTCTCATTCAGCTTTTTGTGGATCATGGTGCCAATCCCTATTTGCAGGAGGCTGTAACACAAGGCAGCGAGCGCGATGTAGAGTCTGCATCTACCTATGTGCATGAGGTTGGAACAGAAACCAGCGCTTTGCATGTAGCTATAGAAGGTAAATGTTTGCGGTGTGTTGAGCATCTTGTTGATGCCGTGGTTCATCCCCGCTCTTGGTTGCGTAAGTGCACCCGTGACGTGTGTGAACTTGTTTGGGATCAATCTGTTCTCAGCATAGAAAACGATGATGCGATGACGCCGCTGCAGATGTTGGTTAGAGAGCAAGAGGGTATCGATTTGCAGATGCTAAAACTTTTGGTCGACCACAAAGAGAGCTTGGCCTCTTGGGACAAAGAAGAGGCGCTGTTGCAGGCGTTTTTGTTGGGCAACCAAAAGGCTGTTAACATGTTAAGTAGCGCAGGTGTAGCTAATTGGGCGGCTATTTTGGACAGCGTTCAGCAAAATGTAAATAGAACGTGGCTGCCGTGGCTGCACAATTTGTTAACAGGTTACTACAACAAAAAGAAGATTGAAGCCTCTGCAATGGGTAAGCTATACCGCTTGCTGGAGTTTGTGCAAGATGGTGTGCTGAATCCAGCAACAACAGACAGCAAAACAGGAAACAACCTGCTACACGAACTGATGCAGTATCGTGCAAAGGGCAGCTGGTATGAGGTGACCCGTGTTTTGTTTGAGCAGAATAAATTGTTTTCTGAAGAGATTGTCAATGCCAAAAACCGCGCAGGTAGAACCGTGTTAGGGGCAGCTGTGTTTGGTGGCGATATCAAGTGTGTTGATCAACTGCTCAAGCTTGTGGGTGATCGTTACATTTCATCTGCACAGATCAGTGGTATTCAATCTGAATTAATCCGCGATAGTAATCGATTTAGCCTGTTTAACAATACAAGAAGCAATATGCAGCAGTTTCTTGAGAATGAGCTTGAAAGGAGGCGCAATGAGCTCACAAAGAGATATAATGAGCTCGTAGAGAGATACCAGCTTTCTTACAAAGCTCTTTAGCATCTTGCCCTCTTAACCTTTTGCTGGCGGCAGTTTTTACTGCGGCCGGCAAGCCGTAGCAGCCAACCATCCTCGGTGGGCCTGTTTAACAAGATCAACAAATGTGTGTGGCTGCAGCGAGGCGCCGCCAACCAGTAGGCCGTCGACGTGGGGCTGCTGCATAAAGGCCGCTGCGCTTTGAGGCGAAACAGAGCCGCCGTATAGCAGGCGTAGCTGCTGCGCTACGGTGGAGCTTTGCAGCTGCTGAATCAGTTGTCGCACAAAGGTGAATATTTGCTGAATCTGTTGCGGCTGCGCTGCCTGACCTGAGCCAATGGCCCAGATGGGCTCGTAGGCAACAACCAGCTGCGCTGCTTGGCGGGGGCTCAGCGCATGTAGCAGGGGGGTGAGCTGTGCTGCAAGCACCGCTTGTGTTTGGCCCTGCTGCTGCTGCGGCAGCGACTCACCCATGCAAACAATAGGGGTGATGCGCTGCTGTAGACAGGCGCGCGCTTTTTGGGCAACTGCAGTGTCGGATTCGGCAAAGAGATGACGGCGCTCGGAGTGGCCAACCAGGGCAAAACGGCAACCCAACTCGCGCAGGTGCAGCGCCGACCATTCGCCAGTAAAGGCCCCCTGTGGCGCGTAAAAAACATTTTGTGCAGCAATGGCAACCGCTTGGCTGCGATTGGCAATGCGGCAGCTGCTTTCAAGCGCCACAGCTACCGGGGCAACAACAATATGCATAGGGGTGGGCGGCAGCAGCTGTTGTAGCTGCCTAATCACACAGCGCGATTGCGCCACGCTGTGGTGTAGTTTCCAGTTACCACAAATGAGAGGGCGTCGTTGTTGCATGTTACTCCTTAATGGCAGGTTTTTGCTCGTGACAACACCTGTGCGATAATTACAGCATGCAGCCATCAAACCACAGCTCATGGTGGTGAGTCAAGCACTGTGGGGTAAATCTATAAGGCTTGGCGACAACACGGCATGCGTAATATTTTTCCCATAAATGGGTTGACAAACAGCCCATTTGATGTTTCAATATGCAAATAGATTATGAGTGCGACAGGTCGCATAAACAAAGAAAGGGAGGAAAAGATGAAGAGGTTCATAACAAGTTTGGCCAGCATGGCCTTGGTGGCGCTGTCTGCAGGATGTGCCGGTGGATTAGACAAAGAGTGCGACAAGCCCGTTGTGTAGCGCCAACGCCGTTTGTCAATGGGATGGCAAACAGTGTAAAGCAAAGCAGGCGGAATCTGTCAACAGTGACGTGGAAAAGCTGCAAAACGACAATCAGCAGAACGCAGAACAGCTGGCCAACGCACAAGCTCAGCTACGAGCAGCCCAAGCAAAAATTGGCAAAGGTTTTGTCTGCAAACTGCCAGACGACTTTGACATAGCAAACCCTTGTGGTGACAAAGGTATTTTGCAAGGTATCACCAGCGATAGAGAAAAAGAAGATGCCTGCAAAGAGGCAGACTTCTGCGAAATGTCTGAGGCAAAATGCACAGTGAAAGAGAGCCAACACGAGGAGGCGCTTATTTTATGTAGGAAAGCATCCACCTACGGAAACAAAGTCTCATATATCGTTGATGGAGATGAGGGTAAAGTTTGCAAGGAATTCTCTCTTAATAATCAACAAGTCTGTGGAGGCGACTTTCCTGACACTGACCTGTACCCTATTTAATGGACACGCATCTCTCTGTTTTTCGCTCTCTCTTGATACTGTATTGGAGTTTTGTATT
>JBCCEX010000111.1:0-5317 GCA_039030035.1 Myxococcota bacterium | reverse complement strand
TGCATTTTTAGCCGGTCGAGAAAATGAGAAACGTGGTATAATAGAAAAGATAGGAAAGCATCTTGGTGAGCAAGAGGAGGGTAATGCTATGACTGTGGCGAGTGCACTAAAACGAGAGGGGCGCATAGAGGGGCGGCAGGAAGGCGAAAAGCTTGGAATGCAGAAAGGCAAAAAAGAGGGGCTAGAAACAGCCGCCGTAGGCATGTTAAACAAAGGCATAACAACCAAAGATGTTATAGAGATCACTCACCTATCCCCAAAGCGTATTGCGCAACTGAAAGCCGAACTCAAACGCCAAACAGGTAGCAGCGGCTAACAACGCGCTGGGCGGTGATGTTGAAACACCAACTCCAACACCTGGCTAGATTCGTGTTGCAGCTTGAGTGTGAGGTGGTGGGCTTTAGCTGCTAAAAAGCGGTGGGCGACAAAACAGCAGATGCCAACAATAAGGCCAACGGCAGTGCTGAGGAGGGCCTCCCAGATGCCGGCGGCCATTTGTAGGGGGTTGGCAAAGCTCTGCTGCGCAATGCTGTGAAAAGCTTGAATCATGCCAAGCACTGTGCCCAAAATGCCTAATAGGGGGGCGATCGCGGCAATGGTGCTGAGTAGCCATAGGCGTTTGTGCAAAGTGGCGACAATTTGGCTGCCCTGTTCGTTGAGTGTTTCACGCACAATCGCAAAGGGGCGTTGTGCTCGCTGTAAAATATGGGCATATAGCATGGCTAGGGGGCTGTGATTGCTGCTGCATAGCTGGGTGGCCTCGGGTAGTTTGCCGGCTAGCAGCAGGGTGTGGGTGCTGCCAATGAGGGGAGACGGCAGTACAACTGCGGTGCGTAGCACGAACAGGCGTTCAAAAAAGATGGCTACTGCCAGTACCGAAATGGCTAATAGTGCATAGACAGATACGCCACCGTGAGACAGTAAAAAAGAGCCTTGTAACATACCTATGTTTAGCATTGTATCGCCACTTCTAGTTGCTAGCTTAACGCGACACGGCAGCAAAAGAAACAACTTGCAGCCGCTGCTGATTGTGCAGTTGAATAAGACAGATTGAACAACAGGCGCAACCATTCGTGGTATGATGCATACGTATTATCTAAGGTAAGATGAGAGATGCGAACCAACAAGCTGCTTATGGCCATGCCGTCGCCTAATCGGTACATCAACACACATGAAGCAAAACTCCACGCATGACATGCAGCGCTACATTGCAAAGATTTTGTCGCGCGAGGCTATTATGCAGCAGCAGGTGCTGCTTGAGCGATTGCAGCAGGAGGGGGTGTGTGTGGCGCAGGCAACACTGTCGCGCTGTTTGCGCCGCATGGGTGTGGCTAAAATTGGGGGGGTTTACCGGCTGGCGCAGCAGCAGCAGGGTGAGCTAGAGGCTGTGTTGCGTATACAGCAGGTGCCGCCTAATTTGTTGGTGTTGCACACGCTGCCTGGGCATGCTAGCTCTGTGGCTGCCTGTTTGGACGGCTGCCGGCAGACGGCTGTGTCGCAAAATGTTGTGTTTGGGCATATTGCAGCAACATTGGCGGGAGATGATACGGTATTGGTCGTTGTCAAGCCGCAGCAGCTGTTGCATGTACAGCAGCTGTTGGTGCAGTTGTGTAGCAGGGCAACGTTTATAGCTGAGTAAATGATGATGACAACACGCTGTGGATTTGTAGCTCTTGTCGGCCAGCCCAATGCTGGCAAAAGCACACTGCTCAATGCGCTGGTTGACTGGCCGGTAGCAGCGGTGACCCCAAAGCCACAAACCACGCAGCGGCTGTGGCGGGGCATTGTAACGCAGCAATCTTGTCAAACCATTTGGGTAGACAGCCCAGGGCAGTTGGATCCTGTTAATGCACTACAGACCTATATGCATGACCAATACAAAAAGGTATTTGCCAACTGCGATGTATTGGTGCATGTGGAGAGTTTGGCAAAGTATCTACCTGAGCAGTGTCAACGTATGCAGAGTCAGCCTGAGCAGCTGCTGCAGGATGTGATTTGTGCAGACAGGCCATTTTTTTCTGGCTGGGACACCAAAAAACCGCACCTGCTGGTGCTCAATCAGATAGATCGGCTGCCACAAAAGCAGGTGCAACAGCTGGCGCAGCGTTATCAAGCGGCTGTGGGCAAAAAGGTGCCGCTGTGCTTGCTGTCGGCTCGCACCGGCGAAGGGGTCAAGCAGCTGCAGCGGCAGATTAACAGCTGCTTGCCAACTGGGCCGTTTCTGTTTGATGCGGATCTGATTACCGACGCTTCGGAGCGTTTGTTAACTGCCGAGTGCATTCGTCACCAAGCCATGCTGCAGCTGCGACAAGAGCTGCCCTACTGTGTTGCTGTCACCATTGAGCAGTTTAATGAGAAGCGCCGTTTTGACAAGCACAAACCTCTGGTTGATATCACCGCCATTGTGCATGTGCAACGCACCAGCCAGCGCGCCATGGTGATTGGCAAAAACGCCAATCGCATTAAGGCTATTGGCACCGCAGCCAGGCAAACCGTGCAACGGTTGCTTGACTGCCCTGTGATGCTGCGGCTACTGGTGCGTGTGCAGCCCAATTGGACAAAAGAGGTCGGCAGTTTGCGCAAACTTGGTTATACTGATTCTTGAACATGTTCATTGAGGTTTTGCTATGAAGTTGCATGAGTATCAGGCTAAGGAGATTTTGCGAGAATTTGGTATACATGTGCTGCCGGCACAGCTATGCCGTGAAACCGACCAGGTATCGCAAGCGTGTGAGCAGTTGGGATTTCCGTGTGTTATCAAAGCACAGGTACACGCAGGCGGGCGCGGCAAGGCCGGTGGTGTGAAGGTGGTGCACAACCTGCAGCAGGCACAGCAGATAACCCAACAGCTGCTTGGCAAACAGTTGATCACTGCACAAAGTGCCCCGCATGGCCAGCCCGTGCAACAAATACTCATCGAGGCAGGCTGCGATATTGAACAGGAGCTTTATGTCGGTTTGGTGCTCGATCGGCAGCGGCAGCAGATGTGCCTGCTTGGCTGTGCCCAAGGGGGTGTGGAGATTGAACAGCTGGCCGAAAGCGATGCCAACGCGATTGTACGGCAGTGGATCGACCCGCTGCTGGGGCTCATGCCCTATCAAGCACGGCAGTTTGCCTGGGCGCTGGGCTGCAGCGGTAGTGTACATCAACAACTGGTCAAGGTTGTGCTGGCACTGGCCAGCATTGCAGCACAAAAAGATGTATCGATGCTAGAGATCAATCCGTTGGTTATCACCAAACAGCAACAGGTGATCGCGCTAGATGCCAAAATGACCATCGACGATTCGGCGCTGTTTCGGCAACCCGACTTGGCCAAGCTGCACGATGTGAGCCAAGAAGATGCGCGTGAGGTGCAGGCAACACAGCATGCTCTTAGCTACGTGGCACTAGACGGCAATATTGGCTGCATGGTCAACGGTGCCGGTTTGGCCATGGCCACGATGGACATTGTGCAGCATGTAGGGGGCAAACCGGCCAACTTTTTAGATGTTGGCGGCAGCGCCACACAACAGCGCGTGGAGCATGCCTTAGAGATTATTTTGGCCGACAAAGGGGTGCAAGCGGTGTTGATCAATATTTTTGGCGGTATTGTACAGTGCGACGTGGTCGCCAAGGGGCTGCTGCAGGCAGCCAAGCAGGTATGCGTTAAGGTACCGATGGTGGTACGCTTGCAAGGCACCCGTAGTCAAGAGGGCAAAGCGCTGCTGCAGGCATCGGATCTCAATATTACACCGGCAGACACACTGCTTGATGCTGCCAGCAAAGTGGTGCAGCAGGCAGCATGTTAGTCTACTCGTAGCACCTGCAACTGTTTGCTATGCTGTAACACATGAGCAGCCACAGCACTACATGTATCTACAACAAAACATTGCTGCATCCCGCATGTGTTGTGGCTTGCCTACTACAGCTGGGCTGCAGTGCTTTTGTACACCAATTGCCTGTTACCCACCCAACAGCGCAGCAGGCCTGGCAAGCGCTGCAGCGGCAGCAACAAACACGGCAACAGCTGCAAGCGCAGCTGCAGGTGCGCGCCAAAGGGTTGGCCGCCTTGGTAATGAAGCAGCAACAGCTTGATGTAGCGGTGCAATCCGCGCCGCGTTTGCTGCTGTCGTGGCGTTCGTTTTTTGATCAGCCTGCCTTGGTGATTGCCTACAATGGCCGGCAGGTCTGTTTTTTTGAACCAGCGCAACAGCCAGCTATTGAGTGCCGCGACGCAGCTGCTCACGATACCACTTGGCTACAAGCTATTGATCTGCCCATGTCGCCACAACAAATTGCAGCAGCACTGTTGGGTGTGGTCCCCAATTTGCAAAACAGCCAACCAGTTGGTTTTACGCTAGACAAAAGTGGCAAACGACACCGCACCGTTTTGCTGCACAATAATGGCGACAAAACTGTGCTACAGGCACACATATCTAGCGGCTTACTGACCCGCTACGAGCTGTACAATGCCGCAGGGCAGCTGCAATATCGACTCGATTACGACATGTTTAAGCAGACCCAGCACAATATGTTTGCGCAACGTATTGGGTTGCGTACATACGTCAACCAACGATCTGTTCAACTGCTGCTGCAGCTCAAAGAGGCTCAATGGAACGGTGCAGCTTTACCGGCAAAGCTGTTTCATCTGCAGCAATCATCACCATGTGGCAGCCTATAAAAATAGATGAGCCGTCAATTTACTGTTTTTTCTAACGTTAAATGTCGAGCGACCATTGTGAGTTGATGCACAGACACGTTATGCTAGGGAAAGACAATTAAGAGGCATGTAGAGCGTGGCTGTCTACGAGTTTAAAGGATTTGATCAGGATGGGCGCACCAAGCAGGGTTTGCGCGAGGCAGACAGCCCGCGATCGCTGCGGGCCGCTTTGCGGCGTGAAGGAATCTTAGTCACCGAGGTGCAAGAGGGCGATGAGAGTAGCCTAGAGACAAACAAGAGTTGGCTGAACAAAAAACTGCGACTATCACGCCTATTTGAGCGCATTACCGTTGAGGATCTCAGCTTAGTTACCCGCCAGCTGGCAACACTGTTGCAAGCTGGTGTGCCCATGATCGATTCGCTAACAGCGTTGATTGAACAGGTAGAAAAAAAGAGTCTGAAAACCATCTTTTCGCAGGTGAAAGCAGAGGTCAACGAAGGGTCGTCATTGGCCGACGCCATGTCGGAGCACAGCTGCTTTAGCAATGTGTTTATCAACATGGTGCGGGCAGGCGAAGCTTCAGGAACACTCGATGTGGTGCTGCAGCGGCTGGCAGACTTTACCGAAAGCCAAGCAAACTTACGATCAAAGGTGATTGGTGCCCTCACCTACCCCAT
>JBCCEX010000110.1:0-5359 GCA_039030035.1 Myxococcota bacterium | reverse complement strand
CAGCAATATCGCGTGCAAGCTGGGTCAGCTGTTGTGCTGCGGCAGATAGGGGCTGCTGTAGCACTTCGAGTTGGCCTTGGTCGCTGCCTACCCGCACACTTTTTTGCATGGGGATGTCGCCTAAAAAGGGTACATCGAGATCGCTGGCAGCCTGCTTGGCGCCACCGGTTGGAAAAATCTCATGCCGTTTGTTGCAGCCATCACACACAAAGCAGCTCATGTTTTCTACCAGCCCCATGACGGGTACATGCAGGCGATCAAACATCGCTTTGGCACGTGTAACATCGGCAAGCGCTAGCTGTTGTGGGGTTGCTACCAAAACAGCAGCAGCCACCATCACCTTTTGGGCAATGGTGAGTTGAATATCTCCTGTGCCTGGAGGTAGGTCGACAAACAGATAGTCCAAAGGCCCCCATGCTACGTTGTAAAACATCTGCATGCAGGCCGATGCAATCATAGGGCCACGCCACACAACCGCTTGTGGTGTGTCTACTAAAAGTCCCATGCTCATTAGCTTGATGTCGTGCTGTTGCAACGGTACCATCCAGTTGGTTTTACCATCTTCATCTTGCATTGCGCACACACGTTGATCTGGGCTCAGACCAAAGAGTGTTGGCACCGACGGGCCATACACATCGGCATCAAGCAACCCTACCCGACACCCCATGTTGGCCAGCGCAGCGGCCACATTGGCAGCCACTGTGCTTTTGCCCACCCCCCCTTTGCCAGAACCAATCAAAATAATGTTTTTGACATCTGCATAGCCAGGGCGTACCAAACTCTGCCCCACAGCAGGTTCTACTTGCGCATAGGCATTCATCTCCACCTGCGCACCCGCAGGCAGTATCAGCAGCGCAGCTTGATGCAGTTGTGACATCACCTGCTTCTCACTGGCCAATGCAAATGTCGGCAGCACCACATCGAGCGTTAAAACGTTGTTTTGCCACTTCATCTGCCGCACACAGTTCAGCTTGACAACGTCGCACTCTAGCTCTGGAATACACACCTGTGCAAAGGCCTGCATGAGGTCAGAATGGTAAGGAACAGGTCTACTGGGTTGTTTTTTGTCAGCCATCGGTATCACGTTTGCGGTTGCATGGATTTATCTTACACGTTTATGGGTGCATCTGACTATTTTCAACTGTGCAGCCATTGCCGGCAAAGTGCAATGTGCCTTAGGCAATATGCGGCGCATCGGCCCACAAACCCTCTAAATCGTAGTGTAGGCGAGTCTCTTCATCAAACAGATGCACCACAACGTCACCGTAGTCGAGCAGCATCCAGCTGCTGCCAGTCTCTCCTTCTGTGCTGAGTGGGCGTATGCCATCTTGAGTAAGCTGCTGTGTGAGATGCTGTCCGAGTGTTGTGACATGGCGTATGCTGGTTGCCGAAGCGATCACCAGGCAGTCGGTGTAGCTGGCTAGACCTCGCAAATCTAATACAGTCAGCTGCTGTGCTTTTTTGTTTACCAGCAAATTGGCGCACTGTTTGGCCAGTTTGATGCTGTTTGGTTGATTGTTGTCGTGCGTCATCTCACCTCTGCAGGCTGTGGGTGTAGCGGCGCAGCTGCTGTTGCTGCTTGCTGCTGCGGTTGGCTGTGGGTAGCATCGGCATGGGGATCATCGGCGAGTTGGCGCGCCAATTGCTGCAGCTGTGCGAGTGTTTGCAGGCTATCTATGGGTGTGGTGCGGTTGATATCGACTGCCAATACCTTGGCAACAAAGTCGCTGTATTGTCGATGATCATCCGCACTGTTTGCCCGATGTGTGGCCTCGCTGGCAACGCAGTTGGGTTTGTTTGTAGCGCCGGCAACAAACAGACTGCGCTGTAGCTGTGCGCCAGCTTTTTTGCCACCGCTTTGCTGCTTGTGCTCCAAGCTTGTCAACACCTGCTGCGCGCGGTTGATCACCTGTTGCGGCAGCTGCGCCAGGCGGGCCACATGAATGCCATAGCTTTTGTGAGCACAACCTGGCTGTAGGCAGTACAAAAAGCGAATCTGCTGCCCCTGCTCGGCCACAGACACATGAGCGTTGTGCAGCCGCGGCAGCTTTTGTGCTAGCTGGGTCAACTCATGGTAGTGTGTGGCAAACAGCACGCGTGCGCCCACATGCTCGTGCAGATACTCGGTAACCGCCCAGGCGATCGATAGGCCATCAAACGTGCTGGTGCCACGGCCTATTTCATCTAGCAGTACCAACGAATGGGGGGTGGCGTGGTGCAAAATGTGAGCTGTCTCTTGCATTTCGACCATAAAAGTAGAGCTGCCCTGCAAAATGTCGTCGCTGGCACCCACGCGGGCAAAGAGGCGATCGCATATGCTCAGGCGCGCCTGCTTGGCCGGCACAAAGCAGCCGGCCTGCGCCAACAGCTGAATGAGTGCTGCTTGCAGCATGGTGGTGCTTTTGCCGGCCATATTGGGCCCCGTAATCAACACAATCTGCCGTTTGCTGCCCACAAGCTGCAGGTCGGTGGGTACCAGCGGTTTGCTGTGTTGCGCATACAGCAGATCAAGCAGCGCATGGCGCCCCTGTTCAATGTGCATGCAGCGCTGCTGCGCCGGCAACATGGCGGGCCGCACATAGCGACGCTCGGCAGACAGTTGCGCAAAGCTGCACAGCGCATCCAAATGGGCAATCTGCTGTGCGGTGCGCAGCAGGTCGCTTGCTTGTTGCGCCACCTGCGTGCGTAGCTGCTCAAACAGCTGCGCTTCGCGCTGCACCCGCTTGACCTCAGCGGTATTGAGCTGCTGCTCGAGCTGCTGCAGCTGCGTTGTTACATAGCGCTCGCCGCCAGCCACAGTCTGCTTGCGTGTATAGTGCTGCGGCACCTTGGCCAGATGGGTTTTGGTAACCTCAATGTAGTAGCCAAACACTCGTGTGTATTTTACCTTGAGATTCGCAATACCGGTGGCTTGGCGCTCTTGTGTTTCGATTTGCGCAATGCGCTGCCGACCGCCGTGAGCCAGCTGCGTGAGCTCATCAAGCGCGCTGTCGTAGCCGCTGCGAAACACCGCTGTATCGCGCAGCAGCAGCGGCGGTTGATCAACAAGCGCCCGCTGCAGTGTGTTGTATAGCTGCTGCAGCGCATCAATACGGCTGCCCATGTGCTGTAGCACCTGTTGGCCGCTGTTGGTCAATTTGCCGATTAACTCAGGCAAACAGCCCAGCGAGTCGCGTAGCTGCCCCAGCTGTCTAGGGTTGGCACTGCCGCCAGCACTTTTGGCTGTGAGCCGCTGCAGGTCATACACCCCGCGCAGCTGCTGTTGCAGTGTTTGCAGCAGACCTGGGTCGGTCAGCAGCGCCGCCACACAGTTGTGCCGCTGCTCAATCACCGCCACATCGGTAGAGGGCGACTGCAGCATAAAGTTCAATCGCCGCGCCCCCATAGCGGTGCAGGTGCGATCAACAAAATCAATCAGCGACTTGCTGCTGCCATCGCCCTGTTTGCTGCGACACAACCCCACATGCAGCCGCGTGGTGCTATCCATAAGCATTTGCTTATCAATACTGTAACAGCGCGGTGACTGCACATGGCTGCCCAGCGCCCCCTGTGTTTGTTTAACATAGTCAAGCACCAGCAACGCTGCCTGCCGACCACTGGCCTGCTGCTGCAGCTGTTTGGGCATCTCGCCCAGTGCTGCCAACAGATCGTGCACCACCTGCGACACAGCTCGCTCTTCAACACGGCAGCGCTGCAGCCGCTTGGCATTGACCTGCTGCAGCGCCTGCTTAAGCGCCTGCAACTGCGCACACTCCTGCTGCAACAACACCTCCACCGGCGCCAGTCGCTGCAACTCCTCAAACAGCTGCTGCTGCTTGTCGCTGCACGCCACCATAAACTGTCCGGTCGACCAATCCAGCGCCGCCAAGCCAAAATCCCCCCCCACATAGCTAACGCCAACCAAATAGTTGGCCTGCTTTGCCGGCAACGCCTCTTGCTGCATGTTGGTGCCCGGCGTCACCACACGCGTAACCCCACGCTGCACAATACCCTTGGCCGCTGCCGGATCCTCCAGCTGATCGCACACAGCCACCTTCAGCCCCTGCTGCAGCAACTTAGCAATGTAGCTGTCGGCTGAGTGGTGCGGAAACCCAGCCATAGCAATAGGATTGTTGCTATTTTTATCACGCGAAGTTACAGCCAGCTCCAAAATAGGCGCCGCCTGCTGCGCATCTTGGCCAAACATTTCATAAAAATCGCCCATACGAAACAACAACAACGCATCGGGCGCCTGCTGCTTGGCCTGCAGCCACTGCTGCAGCATCGGGGTCATACGGCAGCCAGCAGGCAAAAAACCCTGCTGTTGTGATTGAGCACTACTCGATGATGGGGCCGGCTGCGACATGATCTGAACAATGGTGTATTTCGGTCAAACCGCTGTTACACTCCAACCGAAAACACTGCAAACACTTCACTTTTTACAATGAGGATTTTATACCCATTTTGATGATCTCCCAAATTTCACAATGCCACATTCTGCAGGCAATAGCATGCAGCATAGCCAACACAGCCTCTTGCAGCGACTGTTCACGCTTGGTCTACTCTCGATTGTCGATGTTGCTGTTGATGACAAAGGGTATGCATCAGAGGATTCACTTTCGCTTAGCACAGGTTGGTTACCCCACCCCTTGACATATTCAGCAGAATTTTTATCATGAATACATAAGAAAAATCACGGGGCAAAAACGTTAGGAATTCACAAGGCATTTTTAAGGAGAAACATCATGCATACAACAGATCAGCAAGCTGTTTGCTTTACCACTCAACAACCAAAACGGGGCTGCATTACAAACCGCAGCGGCACAATTCGTAAACTGCTGGGTGCTATGGCTTGGGCAAACATGCTCAGCCTCGCCAGCCAAGCTATCGAGTTACCAGGCAACTGGACCCCAGCGCCGCAGCTGGGCAACGGCTACAATTCTAACAAAAGTAAAGTCATGCGTGTGAACTGCATGGAGGGTGATATCATCGACGGAGGCCAATCAGTCGGTAGTATCTCGTATGGAACCAATGTTGCATTCGATAAAATGGTCAGCGACTTTAGCGGTAGCGCTTCGGCCAGCTTTGAGGTGCCCTTTGTTAAGGGTGAAGCAGCCATGAAGTATGCCCAACACAATGCAGCCAGTAACTACCGCATGAATTGGTATCTCTATTTTAATGCCACTTGAAATCAAATGGGATCTTCCCGCGTAGGTTCGAATCCTACTCGCAGCGGAACCCCAATCGTTGTCCGCACTTCACCTATGCTCCCTCTATGAGTAAAACTTCCAGTAACTATGGACTCTGCAACCTGCATCATCCGTGGCAAATTCTTTCGTTGGCTGCGATGGCCGAGTGGTTAAGGCGTTTGACTCGAAAT